>JBASIK010000201.1:0-8713 GCA_049654745.1 Bacteroidales bacterium | reverse complement strand
TTAGTAGCCCTTTAAATTTTGTTTCTGTTATTTTCATGGATTCTTTGTAACATGTTATATTATATCATCATTTGCTATTCGAAGCAGATATTGTCCGTACTGACTGTTCCGGTAAGGTTCGGCGAGTCTGATAAGCTGCTCTTTGGTGATAAAACCTCTTTTATAGGCTATCTCTTCAATGCACGAAGCTTTTAGTCCCTGTCTCTGTTCAAGGGTTGCAATAAAGTTGGAAGCCTGAAGAAGGCTGTCAAAAGTTCCGGTGTCGAGCCATGCCATACCTCTGCCAAGAAGCCTTAGCTTTAATTTTCCTTCCTGAAGATACATGCGGTTGATGTCGGTTATTTCAAGTTCGCCTCTTGCAGAAGGCTTCAGGGATTTTGCTTTTGAAATAACACTATTGTCATAAAAATAGAGACCTGTTACAGCATAATTTGATTTTGGTCTGGCAGGCTTTTCCTCTATACTTAAGGGTTCCAGCAGACTGTTAAATTCTATAACCCCATAGCGTTGTGGATCGTTAACATAATATCCGAAAACACAGGCCCCTTCTTTAAGTTTTGCAGTTTCGAGAAGAATATCACCGAACCCGTGCCCATAGAAAATGTTATCCCCCAGAATCATACATACTGTGTCAGTACCAATGAATTTTTCCCCGATAATGAATGCCTGCGCCAGTCCGCCTGGATGAGGCTGTTCGGCATATGAAAAACTTATTCCCAGAGAAGAACCGTCTCCAAGAAGATTCATGAATACCGGAAGATCCCTCGGGGTAGAGATAATTAAGATTTCCCTTATTCCGGCAAGCATCAGCACCGACAGAGGGTAATAGATCATGGGTTTATCATAAACAGGTAAGATCTGTTTGCTTATTGCATTGGTAATGGGATAAAGCCTTGTACCCGACCCCCCTGCAAGTATAATACCTTTCATGATTGGATGATTTTATAATAAATGTTCGATGTCAATATAATATTTCATTTTCTACCTATACCATAATAGGCAAATCCAGCTTTTCTGACTTCTGACGGGTCGTAGATATTTCTTCCATCGAATATTACTTTCCCACTCATCGTTTCAGCCATTTTTTTAAAGTCAGGAAGTCTGAATTCTGGCCATTCTGTCACCAGTACCAGTGCATCGGCCTTATTAACAGCATCGTACTGATCAGATGCATATTTAACCCTGTTGCCAAGAACTTTTTTAGTTTCTTCCATGGCAGCAGGATCATAAGCTTTCACAATTGCACCTTCCAGAAGTAGTTTCTCAATCAGGTAAATTGAAGGAGATTCTCTTATGTCATCGGTGTGGGGCTTGAATGATAGCCCCCAGATTCCTATCGTTCTTCCTTCAAGATTCTTGTTAAAATGGTTTCTGATTTTATAAAAAAGAACATTCTTCTGGTATTCATTTGCCTTTTCCACCGCTGCAATGACTTTCATCTCGTAGCCCTTTTCTGCAGCAGTTCTGATAAGTGCTTTTACATCTTTCGGGAAGCATGAACCACCATAACCTGGACCCGGGTATAGAAACTTATTCCCAATTCTTGAGTCACTGCCAATACCTTTTCTTACCTGGTTAATATCGGCTCCAAGTAGTTCACAGAGGTTAGCTATTTCATTTATAAAACTGATCCTGGTTGCCAGCATGGCATTTGCAGCATATTTTGTGAGTTCGGCAGAGGGGATATCCATATAATAAATAGGATGGTTATTGAGAACGAAAGGTTTATACAACCTGCTCATTATCTCGGCAGCTCTTTCATTGTCGGTTCCTATTACAATCCTTTCGGGACGCAGAAAATCCTCTACGGCTGAACCTTCCTTCAGAAATTCAGGATTGGATGCCATGTCAAACGGAATATCAACTCCGCGTTTCTCCAGCTCCTCCCTTATAATTTTTCTTACTTTCTCAGATGTACCCACTGGCACTGTGCTCTTTATCACAACCACAACATATGATTTAATGTTTTTCCCTATCTCTGATGCTACCTTAAGTACGTGTTGAAGGTCGGCACTTCCATCTTCGCCAGGGGGTGTGCCTACCGCAATGAAAATGGCTTCTGAGCCTTCCAGACTTTTTTCTAGGTCGGTGGTGAAAGATAATCGTCCCTTTTCAATATTTCTCTTCATCATTGGTTCCAGGCCCGGCTCATAAAGCGGTGTTTTGCCTTCCTGCAAAAGCTTAATTTTTTCTTTATCAATATCTACACAGGTTACCGTAACACCTGTTTCAGCAAAACAGGTTCCTGTCACCAGCCCTACATAACCGGTTCCGACTACAACAATTTTCATAAAGTTTATTTTAAATTTTAATCAGATTATCCGTTCCTGCAAAGATAACACATCAGATGAATTAAGAAAATCCGCCATTAACATACAATCGCTTTACTCTTCTTTTCAACAGTGGACCTGAAAGCAATAGAGATGTTGTGTTCAAGCTGGAAACAGTTCACAGTCACAAGGTACTATTTCCCTATTTTTTTATTAAAAACTGTCTTGAATTTATGATGAATCGAAAAAATAATTTATCTTTGCAAACCTGTTTAAATTAATATAATGTCTAACTTATTAATTATTAGTTTATTAAATTAAATTTATGACAAAAAGCAAAGAAAAAACAATCGATCTTGAAGGAATTGAAAAAAGCGACTCCATTGAGAAACAGGAGGCGGAATCATCAGGAAAAGAATTAAATGAAGAATTGAAAGAGGGCGTTGAAACTCTTTCTGCAGCAGAGCCAGAATCTGATAAGGTGCAATTATCTGAAAAGTCACCTGTAGTTTCTGAAATAAAGGAAAAGCCTGAACGTAAAAAGGCAGCTTCTGAAGCTGGACCCAAAAAGAGCACTTCAAAAGAGCCAGTGGCATCCGGAAAAATCAGAGCAAAAGCTGAGCCAGCAGCGGAAGCGAAAGAAAAAGTTATTGAAGAAAAAGTAATGCCGGGAGATGAATTCAGCTGGGAGGAATTCGAAAGTAAAGAAAATCGCATTTCACCAAAATATGCTGAATATGAGGCTGTTTACGACAAAACCCTTTCAACTATTGCAGAAGACCAGGTTGTTAAGGGTACGGTTATTCAGATGACCAACCGTGAAGTCGTTATCAACATAGGCTACAAATCTGAAGGTGTGGTGAGTCTGAATGAATTCAGATACAACCCGAATCTGAAGGTTGGTGATGTTGTTGATGTTTATGTTGAAAGTACAGAAGACAAAAAAGGTCAGCTTGTTCTTTCCCACAAGAAGGCACGCGCTTTGAATTCATGGGAAAGAGTTAACCAGGCTTATGAAAATGATGAAATTATAACAGGTTATATAAAATGCCGGACTAAGGGCGGAATGATTGTAGATGTTTTTGGAATTGAAGCATTCCTCCCGGGTTCACAGATAGATGTGAAACCAATCCGCGATTATGATGTATTTGTCGGAAAGACAATGGAATTCAAGGTTGTAAAGATCAATCATGAATTCAAGAACGTTGTTGTTTCTCATAAGGCACTCATTGAAGCAGAGCTTGAACAGCAGAAGAAGGAAATAATTTCCAAACTTGAGAAAGGACAGGTTCTGGAAGGTGTTGTCAAAAACATCACTTCATATGGTGTATTTATTGATCTGGGAGGTGTTGACGGACTAATACATATAACAGACCTTTCATGGGGACGCATAAATCATCCTGAAGAGATTGTGCAGCTCGACCAGAAACTTAATGTTGTTATTCTTGATTTTGATGATGAGAAGAAGCGTATAGCCCTTGGTCTAAAACAGCTTACACCTCATCCGTGGGATTCGCTGGATCCAAACCTAAAAGTTGGTGACAAAGTAAAGGGTAAAGTTGTTGTGCTTGCCGATTACGGAGCATTTGTTGAGATTGCTCCCGGGGTTGAAGGATTGATTCATGTATCGGAAATGTCGTGGTCACAGCACCTCAGAAGTGCTCAGGAATTCCTCAAGGTGGGCGATGAGGTGGAGGCAGTTATACTTACCCTCGATAGAGAGGAAAGAAAAATGTCACTTGGTTTGAAACAGCTGAAACCTGACCCATGGCAGAATATAGAAGAAAAGTATGCCGTTGGTACAAAACATAAAGCCCGTGTAAGGAACTTCTCCAACTTTGGTGTGTTTGTAGAGATTGAGGAAGGTGTCGATGGACTGATTCATATATCAGACCTTTCCTGGACTAAGAAAATCAAACATCCTGCAGAGTTCACTTCAATAGATGCTGAAATTGACGTTGTGGTGCTTGAGATTGACAAGGAAAATAGAAGATTAAGCCTTGGACATAAACAGCTTGAAGAGAATCCGTGGGATGTGTTTGAAACAATATTTACCGTTGATTCCGTTCATGAAGGTACCGTAGTTGAGATTTACGATAAAGGTGCCGTTATAGCACTTCCTTATGGTGTTGAAGGATTTGCTTCTCCAAAACAGCTTATTAAGGAAGACGGAACAATGGCAAAAGTTGATGAAAAACTTAAATTCAAGGTCATAGAATTTAATAAGTCGGCAAAGAAGATCGTCGTTTCCCATACAAGAGTTTTTGAAGATGAGAAAAAGGCTCCGGAAACGGCAGGGAAAAAACCGGCAGAAAAGAAAAAGAAGACAGCAAAGAAGGCTAAAAGCGGGATTGAAAAAACAACTCTGGGTGATATAACAGATCTTGCGGCTTTAAAAGAAGAACTGGAAGAAAAACAGAAGAAAACTTCAAAAAAATAGAAAAAAAGCTTAAATTTAAGCTTTAAATTTAAGCCTTATGGATTTCAATATTGAGACCCGCAATAACAGTACACTGATTCAGGTTCAGACCGAAAAGCTTGATACTCATGTAGCTCCGGCCCTGAAATCTGAACTTGTACTTGTTTCCGGTAAAGGTGAAAAAAACATCATCCTTGACCTCGGAAAATGTCAATACTGTGATTCCTCAGGCCTGAGCGCCATTCTTGTGGCAAACAGGTTATGCAAAAATGCAGGAGGTACTTTTGTTTTATGCGGCCTCAATGAGGCAGTGGAACGATTAATTACCATTTCTCAGCTCGATACTGTTCTGACCATTACAGATACAGTTGAAGAAGCTGAAAAAATAATATCATCGTAGTCTGTCAGCATTGCAGGAACGAAGATGAAATTAACCATTCTGGGAAGCAGTTCCGCATTGCCGACATCTGCAAGAAATCCATCCGCTCATGTACTTAATGTGCATGAGCGTTTGTATTTAATTGACTGCGGTGAAGGAACGCAGATGCAAATGAGAAAATACGGTATACGTATTAGTAAAATAAACCATATTTTCATAAGCCACCTCCACGGAGACCATATATTCGGAATATATGGACTTCTTTCCACTTTTAATCTTATGGGCAGAACCCTTCCCGTAAACATATATGCGCCAGAAAACTATGGCAAAATCCTGAAATCCCATCTCCGTGATTTTGACATACAACTGAGTTATAATATCAATTTTACCCCGCTGAAAGGCAGAAAACCTGATCTCATACTCGATGATAAGTATCTTACTGTTACAGCCTTCCCCCTGAAACACCGTGTTCCTTCATTTGGTTTTCTATTTCGTGAAAAACTGCAGGACCGCAGGATAAAAAAGGAAATGATTTCACTGCATAATATCCCGATCTCAAAAATGCATGGCATAAAAAAAGGGGAAGACCTTGTAAAAGATAACGGTACGGTTGTAAAAAACGAAGAGCTTACAATACCACCTCCGGAACCGCTGTCGTATGCCTACTGCAGCGATACCCGGTTTTTCAAACAGCTTCCATCATATGTAAGAAATGTTAGCCTTATATATCACGAAGCTACATTCGATAAGGAAAAGGAAGATCTTGCAGAGCTGACAGGCCATTCAACAACTACCGATGCCGCAACTGTAGCACTTAAAGCAGGAGCAGGTAAACTGCTAATCGGGCACTTTTCATCAAGATACAAAGATGTAGATCAGCTGGTTGAAGAAGCACGTTCAATCTTTCCTGAAACTTATGCGGCCGAAGACGGTAAAACCTATTTAATAACACATAACAAAATATCCTGAAAGTCGGTTATATTTAAATTAAATTTTATAGAAGGTGCAGGAGAAAATTATTATACTCGATTTTGGTTCACAATACACTCAACTAATAGCAAGGCGAATAAGGGAACTTAACGTATATGCCGAAATTTTTCCTTATAACCGATTCCCTGAACCCGATAGAAATGTAAAAGGTGTAATCCTTTCCGGTAGCCCGTTTTCGGTGAGGGATGAAAATGCGCCCTTCCCCAACCTTGAAGGAATAAGAGGTAAACTACCCCTGCTGGGGATATGCTATGGAGCACAATATCTGGCCCATTGCTGTGGTGGAGTGGTTCTGCCTTCAGAAAAAAGAGAGTATGGCAGAGCAATGTTTTACGTGAAGGAGATTGAAGATCCACTTTTTAGAGGAATAAGCTATGGAACACAGGTGTGGATGTCGCACGGAGATACAATTACCAGATTACCTGCAGATTATATTATAACTGGTTCAACTGCTGACATAGAAATAGCCTCGTTTAGAGTATCAGGTGAACCAACATGGGGCATTCAGTTTCACCCCGAAGTTTACCATACTGATGAAGGAAAGAAAATCCTTGAAAATTTTGTAATGGAAATATGTGGCTGCAGCGGTGACTGGACACCGGAATCGTTTATTGAATCTGCCATTAAGGAAATCAGGGATAAAACCAAAGGTGAAAAAATTATTCTTGGTCTTTCCGGAGGGGTTGACTCAACTGTGGCAGCAGTATTGCTTAACCGTGCAGCTGGCAGCAACCTTGACTGCATTTTTGTTAATAACGGACTTCTTCGGAAAAATGAGTTCGAAAATGTGCTTGAGTCATATAAGAAACTTGGTCTGCGTGTCAGAAGTGTCGATGCATCCGATATCTTCCTGAAGGAGCTTGAGGGTATTAGCGAACCGGAACAAAAGCGAAAAATAATCGGAAGGGTATTCATCGAGGTATTCGAGTCGGAAGCCGCAAAGATAAAGAATGTTAAATGGCTGGCTCAGGGTACCATCTATCCGGATGTGATAGAATCAGCTTCAGTAAACGGCCCTTCAGCGACAATAAAATCGCATCATAATGTGGGAGGACTGCCAGAAAAGATGAAACTTAAAGTTATCGAACCCCTGCGCTTGCTTTTCAAAGACGAAGTAAGAAGGGTGGGTAAAGCTCTCGGTATACCTGATGAAATTCTGAACAGACATCCTTTCCCGGGACCTGGCCTGGCAATCAGAATAATCGGACCTGTAACCAAGGAAAAGCTGAGAATTCTCAGGGAAGCCGACGAAATTTTTATTGAAGGACTTAAAAAACATGGTTTGTATGATAAAGTATGGCAGGCTGCCGTTATATTATTACCTGTCCAGTCGGTGGGGGTTATGGGAGACGAGAGAACTTATGAAAATGCGGTGGTTCTGAGAGCCGTTGACTCAACTGACGGAATGACAGCTGACTTTTCAAGGTTGCAATATGATTTCCTTGGCAATGTCGCAAGTGAAATTATAAACAAGGTGAAGGGAATAAACAGGGTAGTTTATGATATAAGCTCAAAACCTCCTTCAACAATTGAGTGGGAATAAAGAGTATTCAATAATTTTGTTCTGCGTAAGTATTATGAATTTTTTAATTAAAACTCAAAAAAATAAAATGAAGAAGCTTGTTTTCAGTGCATTGGTTTTGGTTCAGCTGATAATGATATCAGTGGAAGGTGCTAGTGGTCAGGTGCTTTCAGAGAATACGTTTAAACTGGGAAGGACACTATCGCTGATAGATGCATATTATGTTGATACAGTTAATATTAATACACTTACCGAAAAGGCTATTGTAGCAATGCTTACGTCGCTTGACCCTCATTCATCATACATTTCAGCAAAAGATGTGAGGGAAATGAATGAGCCATTACTTGGAAATTTTGAAGGCATCGGCATTCAATTTAATATACTTCATGATTCTATAGTTGTGGTGGAACCTATAAAGAATGGCCCGGCTGAAAAAGTCGGAATCAAAGCAGGTGACCGGATTGTGAAAATAAATGACGAGAACGTCGCAGGAATAAACATAAGCACAGAAGGTGTTAGAAGCAGACTGATGGGGCCGAAAGGTACAAAAGTGGATGTTACGGTTTACCGTAAGGGCCAGAGTCAATTATTTTATTTCACAATTACAAGAGACAGAATACCCATAAACAGCCTTGACGCAGCTTATATGCTGAACCCTGAAACAGCATATTTCAAGTTTAACAAGTTTGCGGCAACAACTGAAAAGGAATTTATTGAAAAACTTACAGCTATGCCGGTTAAATCAATTAAAAATGTAATCATTGACCTGAGAGGAAATCCTGGTGGGTATATGCTTGCAGCTGTTGCACTTGCGAATCATTTTCTTGATGGAGAGAAACTTGTGGTCTTTATGGAAGGCAGAAAGACACCCCGCGAAGAATTCAAATCAAATGGCAAAGGATTACTGACCAATTGCAATCTTGTTGTACTTACAGATGAAAATTCAGCCTCTGCAAGTGAAATTTTTGCAGGTGCAATTCAGGATTGGGACCGTGGTGTTATTATGGGACGCAGGACATTTGGTAAAGGACTCGTGCAGAATGGCTTTTATTTAAACGACGGGTCTCAGATAAGACTTACCATAGCCAGATATTTTACCCCAACCGGAAGATCCATACAGAGCCCCTACAATG
>JBASIK010000200.1:0-1673 GCA_049654745.1 Bacteroidales bacterium | reverse complement strand
GCAGTTTTTCACCGTTAAGTCTGCATGTTTCTATTTTCCCCCAGGAATATAACGACATGGCAAAATCGAGTACAATTGCTTCATTTCCATATGGTACAGCTATAACAAGCGGATTATTACCGAGTCGGGGGTCTTTTGCACCCCATGCCGGCATATTTGCTATAGTATTTGTCCATCCAATGAACAGAAAACCTTTTTTTGCAGCATTCCAGCCATAGGTGCCACCCCTCATCCAGTGGTTAGTATTTGCCAGGGCAACAAGGGCTATCCCGTTTTTCTCTGCCAGTTTCATTGCCCTTTCGGTAGCAAATAATGCATTCAAGGGGCCAGGTCCAAGGTTACCGTTCCACTGTTCAGTGGCACCTGAAGATGAAATCAGTGTTGGTTCTGCTTCTGATTTTACATATCCATCTCTGATATATTGAATGAAACGGGGGAATCGATTTACTCCATGTGAGATAACTCCGTCGAGGCTGTTTTGAACGAATATATCGGCGCATGTTTCAGCTTTGCTGTTCTGGAAACCGTTTTTTAACAGAATTTCTACAAAAACGGATTTCATTTCATCAGCAGGAATAAATATTATTTCCATACCCTGTCGGCAAAATCCATAAACATGTTCCAGTCGTAAAGTTTAAGATTATGTTCTCCTTCGCGTATATGAAAACCGACATTCCCGCTTATTACCTGTTTATTAAGAGGAGGTACATCTTTTTCGAGGGTTATTTTCTTGTTATAAAGCCGGTATACCGGCAGGGAGTGATAAAGTGAGAGGTAGGAGCCTTTTGGGTCGCCCCAGAGGTCTTCGTCGGCAGCAGCTACATAGAGTGCCCTCGGTGCAATTAATGCCATTAACATATGCATATCAATGGGCATTGAATTCTCATTATTATTGAACTTTCTGTAGTTGAGGCAGAACCAGTGTGGAAATCCTTTATTGATTATATCAATGGTTTCGCCATATCGTCTTCTTGCAAGTGCTGAGCCTCCGCATCCTGATTCATTGGCAATTACCATAGAGAATCTCCTGTCGGTTGCGCCGGCCCAGAGGGCAGTCTTTCCACCACGTGAATGTCCTACAACAGCAATCCGGTTTTTGTCAACCTGTTTATCTGTAACAAGGTAATCGAGACATCTGCTTGCACCCCATGCCCAGGCAGCAATGGTTCCCCACGAATCATCTTTGCGGGGTTCAACATCGAGGATTGAGTGTATGCCATCCTTGAATCCATCGTATTTATCAGGGTCAACGTCGGCATTATAAAAGGTTGCCATTCCGTAACCTCTTGCTATGGCCTCTTCAACGGGCCAGAATTCGCTCTTATTGTTGCGTGTGGGGTCAATATTTTCGGGTGCCCGGTTACATATCAGCAGAAAAACAGGTGCCGGTTTTTTGATGTAATTCGGAACGAACAGATATAGATGTATCACAAGAGATTTATCCTGAGCACTTACGTTTATATCTACCTGTTTGGCAGTTGCAAGTCCTCCTATTGCCCTGGGGTCTTCGTTTACAACCTTGAAATCGAGGTTGTAAGGTGTTCGAGGGACTCTGCCGTACACATGTATTGTAAAAAGTTCGAGTATTTCCGGTCGCCTGTATCTCTCCCACTCCGAACTTTTAAGAATTTCTTTTCCTGTTAGGGTAACAAGCAGTTCGGGCAGAATATAGG
>JBASIK010000199.1:0-24926 GCA_049654745.1 Bacteroidales bacterium | reverse complement strand
ATTGAGAGGACCCCTCCAGCACGGTTAACATCCTGAATGTGGTATTTAGAGCTTGGAGCAACTTTGCAGATATTGGGCACCTTACCCGAGAGTTCATCAATATCTTTCATGGTAATGTTTACTCCTGCTTCATGGGCTATTGCCAGAAGATGGAGGACGGTGTTCGTTGAGCCACCCATGGCTATGTCGAGTGCCATGGCATTCAGAAAGGCTTCACGTGTGGCGATGGAGCGGGGGAGGACAGATTCATCACCGTCGCAATAATATCTGAGAGTTATGTTTACAATAGTATCGGCAGCCCTCTCAAA
The DNA here is from genome assembly GCA_049654745.1 of Bacteroidales bacterium. Classification (GTDB taxonomy): domain Bacteria; phylum Bacteroidota; class Bacteroidia; order Bacteroidales; family VadinHA17; genus LD21. The sequence goes on along the minus strand of JBASIK010000199.1, from coordinate 24,618 downwards.
AAGAATCTGCCGGTTTTTGTGTGTTGCCAGCACCGTTCCGTTACCCGGCAGAGCCAGACCGATAGCTTCCGACAGGCAGTTCATCGAGTTGGCGGTAAACATTCCCGAGCACGACCCGCAGGTAGGGCAGGCCGATTTTTCAATCATCAGAAGGTCAGCATCACTTACTCTGTCGTCGGCTGCAGCAACCATGGCATCAATAAGGTCAAGGTGCGTATCACCAAATGTTCCGGCTTCCATTGGTCCCCCCGATACAATAACAAAAGGTACATTCAATCGCATGGCAGCCATAAGCATGCCAGGTATAATCTTATCGCAGTTTGTAATGCAAATCATGGCATCGGCCATATGTGCATTCATCATATACTCTATGCTGTCGGCTATAAGCTCCCTCGACGGCAGGGAATAAAGCATTCCGCTATGTCCCATAGCAATTCCGTCGTCAATAGCAATCGTGTTAAATTCTGCAGCAAAAAATCCGCGTTTTTCAATGTGCTCCTTGATAAATTGTCCTACATTGTGAAGATGCACATGACCTGGGACGAATTGCGTGAAAGAATTCACAATGGCAAAAACAGGCTTTCCAAAGTGCTCTTCTTTCATCCCGTTGGCACGCCACAGGCTTCTTGCACCGGCCATTGTCCGGCCGTTAATTGTGACAGAACTTCTTAGATTCCTTTTCATAAAAATCTTCTTAAAAAAAGAGCTTTCCGGTATTGACCCGGAAAGCTCTGTAAATTTGTATATTACATACTATTTCCGGGTCATCTTCGGAAAAGAAGAAGAATAATAATTATGGAAATAGTAAGTAATAAAAATTTCTTCATTTTTCTCAAAATTGATTGACAAAGGTATTAATTAATTTTAAAAATCAAACAAAACTTTGAAATTTTATTAAAAAAATTTATTAACTCTTCCATCATAATATATAATATAAGGTATAAGCTCAGGTTCTTGTCAGGGTTGTTTCGGTGAAAACCTGCACATATACCCGCCACCTGTTCCGAGATTAACTGATATGATATCACTCTTTGATGCCTTGCTTTTTTCGATTATAACCGGAGTAGTATCTGTCTGAGAATCTTTCAGAACCAGGGTATTATAAGTGACATTTTCAAGAAATGAGAGGGGAATTTTCACGGTTTTTGGTTCAGCACCATTAATAACCGATAGAAACCATGTACTTCCTTTTCTCTGTGCATAAACTGCAATCTCACCAATTTCTGAAGGTGCCAGCACGATAGTCTGATCCCATACCGGAGGAATACTTTTAATCATTTCTGCACATGGGTTAGAAATGAGGTTGAACGGGTTTGCAGCGTATGTAATAATGGGTGCGGCATAGATGGCTGCAGTGGCAACCTGATGAACCCACGTGGTGTTTCTCCTTCTTTCACCAAAATGGCATACTGAATAATCTGCAGGTCCAGCCAGCATTCGTGTAAAAGGTAAAGTGGTTTCGTGTGTTGCCCTGTCAACCAGACGGCTGGCTTCCATACCCCTCACTGCTTCGTAAATCATCACATTTGGCCATGTACGTTGCAATCCTGTTGGTTTGTTTGCTCCATGGAGTATCAGAACAAGTTTAAGAGCGGCACATTCCCTGAAGAGTGATTCGTAGAAGTCTATCACCTCTTTTGCCTCATGATCGAAAAAATCAACTTTTATGCCTGCAATACCCAGGTTGACCAGTCTGCTGAGGAACTGCTGCCTTTCTTCAGGGTCGCGCAACTCTTTTGAATGTTTCCATACGATTATGCTTACTCCCATATTACGTGAATAATCAACAAGAGCTTTTACTGAGTCGTCGGGCCACCTGCTCCAGAACCCTTCGAGAATATTGTATTCGAAACCCATCTCACCAGCAAGTCTTGAGAATTCTTTCATGTTTCTCAGCGAGTTGTCGCCACCCCCGTCCAGATAACGCCATACAGCCCTTCCAGGTCTGATCCAGGGTGTGAACAGGCCTTCCGGGAAATATTTTTTATCAGGTGGTGGGCAAAGGCTGGTGATGACATCCGAATTGACAAGAGTGTTTAATTCCTTCCCTGCAAGAACAACCCTCCATGGTGTGGTTATTGTGCCTCTCACGGAGGCAGGTTTCGATACCCTTTCAATATCTTCCCTGGTGTACCTGAGTTCATAGGGGTAAGATACAGGATGCTCATGCCCCAGTCTTATTGTGAATCCTTTGTTTCTGGATGTCTGTAACGCCATTCCGGCGTAGCCGCTGAGGTTTGCTTCGGTTATTGAGCCATAGCCTCTGCCATCGGGAAGTTTGAAGGTAACCGGAGGAGCAGCCCACTCACCGGCAGGAACGGTATCAATGAGTTTTCGCGAGTACTCTCCTTCGTAATGCATTCGAAGATTATGGTACCAGACCTGACTCCCTGATGGAACATTGAATTCCGTAGCTTCGCCGGGTATGCGTTCCTCATCATCTTTTCCCGGAACAACAAACCTGAATCCGAAGCCGCTGTCAAATACTTTGATATCCATATAATACTTCAGACCCGAATTTGTATGTGTCAGGGCAATCCTTGCCCCGTTGCACCTGTTTATAGCAGTTGAATGAAGACCATGAACAGGATAGGTATCATTTTCGCTGAATCGCTTCACGGAAGCTATCTTTATGCCATCAGTCACTTTTATCCCGTCAACAGACATGACAAGTGGAGAAGGCGTTATCAGCGGCGTATTGTTTAAAGTTGCTGAAAAGAGAGGCGAGCCATTTTTCACCGATAATATAAACCTTATACTATTGTCAGGGCTGTTAACATTAACTTCCCGGACTGCCGGAACAGCTGCAGTCAGAAGAAGAAATAAAATTGATTTGGGTTGAATTAAGAACATGGGAACAGTTGAATTAAGAACATGGGAACAGTTGAATTAAGAACAGTTGAACAGTTGAACATTTGAACAGTTGAACATTTGAATTAAGAACATTTGAACAGTTGAACATTAGAACATTAGAACAGTTGAACAGTTGAATTAAGAACATTTGAACATTAGAACAGTCGAACATTTTAATAGTTGAATTAAGAATTAGGAAGTTATGAAGATTTTTTAAGGGCAGTGTTTATGCTTTTTACAAAGATAGAGATTAATTCGTTGCTTTCTGTAATTAAGCGTGCAACGAGTTCATCTTTTTCAGAAATAATGCCTTTATTAATGATTTTAAGGCAGTTATGAGATTCTCTCAGCTCTTTGAGACAGACTTTCATTTTATGAACGAAGTCATTCTTTGATTCGGCCCCTCTTGCTTCTCCATAATTTAGTGAGGGTGAAGTACCCGATCTGAGCAACTGTCCTCCAAGATGATTCGCAGTTTTTGTTTCCGGTAAACTTTCAACAAGCCTTATAACATCCACCGCATAGTCAATCAGCCTTTCTTCCAGATCAAATTTTTTTTCAGATACTTCTTCTTTAGATGTAATAGACTTTTTCATTTTTTTATTTATATGTATTACAAATAGCTCTTTTGTTCAATTGTTCTCTCGTTCAATTGTTCTTTTGTTCAATTGTTCTTTTGTTCAATTGTTCTCTCGTTCAATTGTTCAAATGTTCAATTGTTCTTTTGTTCAATTGTTCTCTCGTTCAATTGTTCTTTTGTTCAATTGTTCTCTCGTTCAATTGTTCTTCCCTCCTCCCACCTCCACTTTAATCACCGTAGCTATCGGATCAGGTGCTGAGGGTGGAAGGTTTATAGTAAGAGTTTTTCCGGTGAGGGATGTTTTGACCGCAGCTCCTGTTGCCAGCAGTTTGGCTGAGGTAACTTTCCCGGTAAAATTGTCTATAGTCAGTTTTCCGTTTTGTGGCCAGTTAAAGACTGAAAAGTAGAAGGTTGTTCCGTTTTTTGTTGTCTTTTTTGTGCACCTGCCCCAATCGAATAGACCCCACGGGCTGGCAGTTGTTCCATATATTGCCTCGCCGTTGACTTTCATCCATTTGCCTATTTCCCTGAGTATTTCGACGCTTTCCGGGGGGAATTCACCTTCGGCGGTAGGGCCTACGTTAAGAAGAAAATTGCCTCCTTTTGATGCTATGTCGATAAGGTTTCTGATTAGTGTCTGGGGAGATTTATAATTATGGTCGTAGCTTTTGTATCCCCAGGTATTGTTCATGGTCATGCAGGTTTCCCAGTCGGTACCGTCGAGATCGGCGAGGTTTGGGATGCGTTGTTCGGGGGTTTTGTGGTCGCCAGGGAAATTGGGTCGTTTAAGACGGTCGTTTGTGATAATTTCGGGCTGGAGTGCCAGCAATGCCTGCAATTTTGTTGCGGCCTCATCGGTCATGCCCGTTGGTGTGTCCCACCAGAGAACTGCAACTTTTCCATAATTGGTTAGTAGCTCTCTTACCTGTGGCACGGCCACTTCGTCGATGTACTGAGCGAAGGTTCTGGTCTCCTGTGCAGGATCCCAGTGGCCGTTATGTTCTTTTGTGTATGCATCTATTATTACCGAGTCGGGGTTAGGCCAGCCCTCTTTTGTAAGTTTGCGTGCAGCTGAGCCGCCGGGGTTGACCCAGTCCTGAGCCTGCGAATAGTAAAACCCGAGCTTTATACCGTGCCGCTGGCATGCCTCAGCAAGTGGTTTGAGAAGGTCTTTGCCGTAGATGGTGTGGTCAACTACATTCCATTTGCTGGCTTCCGACTTAAAGAGTGCAAAGCCATCGTGATGCTTTGCTGTAATGATTATATATTTCATACCGGCATCTTTTGCCATCTGTACCCATGCATCGGGGTCATACTTTACAGGATTAAACTGTTTGGCCATCTCCATATAATCTCTTACCGGAATCTTTCCCCTGTTCATTATCCATTCGCCTATTCCGCCTATTTCACGGCCGTTCCAGATGCCGGCAGGGATGGCATATACACCCCAATGAATGAACATGCCAAAGCGCGCCTCGCGCCACCATGCCATACGTTCGTCTTTTGTCAGGACTTTCTGCGCAGCAGGTTGCTGACCCATAATTTGTCCAATTAATAAAATAATTGTTTGTGTTAAAATTGTTTTTTTCATTTTCTTTTATTTTAAGTAGATAGGTTAAAATTTGCCATTTTCAATTTTTTCAATCTTCCTATCGTCAAAACCGAGTGAGCGAAACAAAATCAGATTTGAGACATTTCTGAGTGCAATAGAGTGAATACCTTCTTCTTTCTGGGCTTTAACGAAAAGGAATTCAGCATTTCTGACATCATCAAGGTAAAATGCTGGCCTGAATTCTTTTTCAATATATCTGACTTCAACATTCTCAAGTTGTATGCCATCAACATGCCTGATGAAGAAGCCGTAAGAAGGCATAATTCCAAACCGGTAAGGTTCCGGATATTCCTTTTCGAAACCGGGAACTTCTCTCAGTGCCTGTTCAGCTGTTCCTCCTCCTTTATAATATATCCTGATGTTTGAAAGTATTACATCTTTTATTTCATGTCCTTTGTCGCCGCTTATAATACAACCGTTTTTCGGGTCGGCATTATAGACAGTGATATTGGAAATTATTACTCGCCTGAGATCTCCAGGTGGAGTTCCTGCCGGTCCCCGCATTCTCTCACCAAGCCTTAGAAATATTGGTGCATTCACTATGTCGCGCATTGTAATATTTGTTATTGTGACGTCTTCCAGAAGTGCACCATCAACTGTCTCAAGTGCAAGTCCCCGGCAAAAAGTAAAAATGCAATTGGAGATTGTAATGTTTTTGAATCCTCCGTTCGATTCTGTTCCGAATTTTATACGGCCGGTCGGCCCGTTCCCTCCTGCAGTTTTTTCATCTCTTTTATATGTGCCATCGAGAAAAGATCCTTCAGTAAATCCTGACAGCTGGCAATTTGTAATTGTTATATTTTCAGTTGGCCTTGGTTCACCGAGTGCATAACTGCTTTTAAGGCAGATCCCGTCATCACGGGGAGAATTTACGCTGCAGTTTGATATTCTTACATTTATACAACAATCGATATCTATACCATCGCGGTTGGTGTCGATTTTAAGATTATCTATAGTGAGGTTGTCAACCCCGGTAGCAAGTACACCAAACCATCCTCCCATAAGAATTGAAAAATCACGGAGAATTACGTTGCGGCAATTTTTGAGGGCAATAGCCTTGTTTCCACTTCCCTGAGGAGCGTTGCTGGTTCCTCTAACCAGTCCTTTACCCCATATCAGTCCTGGCCCGAGTATTGAAATGTTTTCAAGATTCTCACCCCATATCAGGCTGTTATGCCAGTGACTATGTCCGAAGTCCTGGTACTGAAGTGAGTCACCCCATATATTTGGCTCTGGCGGGTCATACTTATAACCATCAGATGTTGAGGCAGCTATTATTACAGCACCCTGGTCGAGGTAAAGGCTTATGTTGCTCTTTAGCCTGATAGAGACAGAAAGATAATTTCCAGCCGGGAACCAGATAATACCCCCTCCTCTGGCTGCTGCTTCCTCTATAGCTTTATTTATTGATGGTGTGTCGAGCGTTTTGCCGTCTCCCCTGGCTCCAAAGTCAATAATATTATAAACAGGTAATTTCACGGCTTTTTGTTGTGTCAGGTTAGTCATCTGATTTCTGGACATGCCAGCTGATGTCAATGAACTGACATAGAAAAACACACCGCCATAGCAGAGAATTGCAAAAATAAATTTGTAACTCAGTGAAAAATATTTATTTAATCTGTACATAATTAATTACCAACTTATTAATGTAATGTCTTAATGCCTGCTGCTATTACCTAAACTGTTTAATGTACTCTAGAAAAGCCTTAGCAGTTTTATCCAGGTTTTCTATTGAGCCTCCGCCTTCGAGTACTTCGCACATCTCATAGGCAATATATCCCTGATAGCCTATTTCCTTAAGTGTGTTGATGAATGTTTTATAGTCGAGAAATCCTTTTCCTATTGGTACGGCTCTCATCTGTGGGGTCTTATTAATATAATTGGTATGCTCCAGATCGTAGATTACTCTTGGCAAGCTTACATAATCGGCTGTAGTAGTGTGGACTATATAAGGTTTGAGTTTATAGATTGCCTGTTTGATTTCTTCCGGGGAGAGACCGGCAAGTGTCGGTGACCAGCAGTCGAATGCAGCTTTTACGTTGGGCAGGTTTACCTCGTCAAGAAGCCATTTCATTGCATCCGGATGGAGTGCTATGTCGTGATGGTTTTGCACGGCAAGGGTGACACCGTATTTTGCGGCTATTTTTCCGGCCATCTGAAGTCCTTCCACCACCATTGCATACTGTTTGTCGTAGGGGATGTCGGGTCTTTCATAGCCGGTATAGATTCGTACCATATTTGTACCCAGGTCGCGGGCAAGACGGGCAAGCTCACCTACATAGAGTGCCTGTATTTCAACATTGGGAATACCTGCCTTATCTACTCCTGCTGTAAAATCGCAATAGCCTGCTATACAAACCAGTTCCAGACCGAGCTCTTTAATTCTTGCTTTAAGCCGGGCTCTGGCGGCATCGTCATAATCAAGTGGTGACACGTGGGGGCGCTTTGCAGCAAGCATCACACCGTCAAAACCTAGTTCTTTAGCCTTTACAAGGAACTGATCTACCGTGAGTGTTGCCTGACCGCGCCATACACCCATGTAGCTAACCGAGTGAAGACATGTTTTTACCCTGAAATCTGCAGGATTGCCGGTTGGCGTTTTCTGTCCCGGTAAATTGGCTGAAACCATAATTGCCAGAACGAATAGAATAAGATTTTTTATTTTCATACTTTTTATTATTAATTGGCAGATAAAAATATGAGTTTATTTGAAATGTTAAAGTGTTAAAAAAATTAAAAAATTTTTTTGTACTTAAAAATTTTTTGTTTAAAATTGCAAAGACTGAAAGTTATTTTTAAATCTGTTGCACGGCTAATAATATGTCTCTGCAGCAGATAAGAGAGCTTAAGTTGATAACCCTAACCTGACCTATGAGACCGAATCTCAGAAAAGAGATAAAGGTTTTGAGAAATTGTGAAGATTGCAGGCAGTTTAATGCCAGCATTCTTTTTTTATTTTGTAATTCGTTAACGTACACGACCTTTGCATCAGAAATGAGGCAAAGGTTTTGTTTTTCAGAAAGATAGAATGATAAATTTAAAAATTAGTGCGTATGACATGAGCAATTAAAAATTTAAAACCGGACAGAGGAATAGTAAAGAATTCCTATTCTGAGGCAAAAAGTGATTAATATTTAATCAGGGAATAAGAAATCTCAAAACTTTACAAAAAGAGTTAAAAAGAATATCCGATAAAACTAACGCTTATGATTAGATTGTTTGCTTTTTTTGTTATCTGTGCAGTGACTGTGGTCGCGGCAGGTAATTTGAATGCATCAGCCGGGATGTATACAGGTGATGATTATGTTCTGGCTGGTGGCGGTGAACAGCAACAGTTTACCGTATCGGGAACAATAAGGGATGCCTCCACGGGTGAACCTATGGCAGGTGTTACCATTCTTGTAAAAGGAACAACAACCGGCCGTCTATCGGACGAGAGCGGAAGGTTTACGATTCCTTTGCCCGGCAGGGAAGCTGTTCTGCAGTTTTCTTTTATTGGTTACTCAACCTAGGAAATTAATGTAACTGCAGGCTCGGTAATAGAAGTTAACATGACTACCGAAGAGCAGAAGATTGAAGAAATCGTGGTTGTTGGTTATGGCGTCCAGAAAAAGGAGAGTGTTGTGGGTGCTATAACACAGGTTAACAGCCAGTCGCTCATGCAGGCAGGCGCAGCTACAGTAACCAATGCTATTGCTGGAAAACTCTCCGGTGTGCTTACAATACAGCAGAGAGGTGAGCCAGGAAACAATGCTGCGGAAATATATATTCGCGGTGTGTCAAGCTGAAACGGGTCAGCCCCTCTGGTGCTGGTTGACGGGGTGGAGCGCGACTGGTCGAGCCTCGATCCGAACGAAATAAACACTATTTCCGTCCTTAAAGACGCTTCAGCAACTGCAGTGTTCGGTGCAAAAGGAGCCAACGGGGTTATAGTTGTAACAACAAAACGAGGCGCGCTCGGCAAACCCAAAATGGACCTTACCGCCTCTTATGGTCTTCTGAAAGCCACCAGAATACCTGACCATATTGATTCCTACACTACTATGTCGATGTATAACGTTGCTCTGATGAATGAAGGCGGTACTTACTTCTCCCAGCTTATACCCGACTGGCAATTGCAGGAATATAAGAATCCTTCCACCCCGCTTAATGCATTGAGGTTTCCTAATGTTAACTGGTTCGATATATGTACTCAACCGTTTGCACCTACATCTGTAGAAAACCTCAATGTTTCTGGCGGCACTGAATTTGCAAAGTACTTCCTCAATCTGGGACACCAGTATGAAGGCTCATTCTTCAATGGTATAAAGGAAGGATATCAGGACTCAAGATTCTGGAACCATCTGTTCAATTACAGAATAAACCTTGATTTCAGTGTAACGAAAACAACTACAATTTCACTTAATGCCGGTGGTTCACTGAATCTGAAGAACACACCTTCGAGTGCCTCGTGGCGTAACCTTTACTCAACCGGTCCTTCAAGATTTCCGGCATACTTCCCCGCCTGGGTGCTCGAAATGGTTCCTGACCCGGATTACCCCGAAGATAAAGGAATAAGGAGAGCACAGGCCTTTGGAGAATATACCGGAAACCCCTACACGAGCCTCTCACAGGGCAGCTTTAACAGAGACCTTGGCTCACGTATGTTCACCGACCTTATCTTCAAACAGCAGCTCGACTGGCTGGTTAAAGGACTCTCAGCAAATCCAAAAGTTTCAATGAGTACCTATTATAATAACAGGCAACTAACCCTCTCTTATACTTACCCCGATTATCAACTTTACTATGACCTTATACCACGCTCCGGGGAGTTCGATCCTGCAACCGGAAGACTCATTAATCCATGGTACAGGAATGGTGAAGGAAATGAATACTGGAAGCTGGGACCGTACGACATTAATGTTGGTAGACTTAACAGTGGCTACTACAGGGATTTATACTATGAGGCATCATTGAATTATTCAAATACTTTCGGTAAACACTCTGTTACCGCACTCGGTCTTTTCAACAGGCAGGAAAAAAACCAGGAAACAGATTTCCCGTATTATAATGAAGGATGGGTTGGCAGGGTTACTTATGACTATAACAGAAAATATCTGTTTGAATTTAATATAGGATATACCGGTTCCGAAAGATTTGCTCCTGCTAACAGGTTCGGTACATTCCCATCTTTAGCCATTGGATGGGTTGCTTCAGAAGAAAACTTTTTCAAAGCCGCCGTTTCATGGATAAACAAACTTAAATTCCGTTATTCAGACGGTTATGTAGGAAGCGATTATGCCCGAAGCAGATGGCTATATACAAGTTCCTACTACAAAGATGGACGAGGTTACATAAGGGAAGACCTGGGAGCAAATATGCGTGCACAATGGGAACGTGCGCACAAGAGAGACCTAGGTGTTGAAATCGCAATGTTCAAGAATCTGATATCTCTTAATGTTGATTTATTCGATGAATACCGCGACAAGATGCTTCTTACCCCCAAGAGCGTTACGATGATGGTTGGCAATAGCTTTAAGGAACTAAACCTTGGTAAGGTTAAGAAGCATGGTATAGAGGTTGAAGCAGAGTACAGGAAAACAGTATCGCCAAGGTTTACATACTTTTTCAGAGGAATATTCTCGTTCAATGAGAACAGGGTTATCTTCAAAGATGATGAACCTTATGCACCCGAACACAGAAAACAGGCTGGCAAGCCTCTCACAGCAATGATGTTTGCAGAGGCAGGTGTTGAAGGAACTGAGATTAACGGCGTTGAACTTACCGGAACGGGTTACTACACTACAATAGATGACATACACAACAACGTATCACCTATTTCACTCATTCAGCTAAGAGTGGGAGACTACAAGTTCCTCGACTTTGATGCCGATGGAACAATTACAGCTGCAGGCGATAAATACCCGATAAAAGGTCTTACATATCCTCCAATAGTTTATTCTTTTGGCTCAGGATTTACATGGGGCCGTTTCGATTTCAACATTTTGTTCTCGGGTAATCAGGGAAAATATGTACAGTATAACCAGCTGTATGAAGTTGAATTTATCAAAGGTGACTGGAGAGTTCACAAATCACAGCTAGATTACTGGACTCCGACAAATCAGGACGCCACGCATGCTAATCTGCACTATGCAGGAAGTTCAAGTTCGCCGATACTCTTCTGGGGAGGTGGTGAAGCCGACAGAGGTTATCAGATCATGATAGAAGACCGTTTCTTCAGAAATGCAAGCTACCTGCGTCTGAAAGATGTCTATCTGAGCTATACGTTCAAACCCGGATCACTTAAGAATACCCTCGGTATATCGAACCTGATGGTGTATGTAACGGCAAGCAACCTCTTTACTATTACATCACTGCCTGAGGGTGATCCGGAAGCAACTAACTTCCAGCAGGGTTTTTATCCCATCATTGCATCAGGAAGGCTTGGCGTAAAGATTAATTTCTAACTTTTAAGGGAGGTCAAACATGAAAAAGTATATATACTATATCGCATTTTTCTGCATGAGCCTGCTTTTGTTGGCTTCATGCGAGAAATATCTTGACAAAGCCCCTGAAGAAGGTATTAAGGAGGATGAGATATTTTCGAAAATTGTAAACTTTAAACTTTTCTTTAATGCAGTTTATGAGGGGCAATCCATTTACAACAACAACTGGAGAGATTTCAACATAAAAACGGCGCATTCCCTCTACTTTGACTACTGGGATCAGAAATACACTTTAGAAGGAATGACAGATGCTGCTGACCAGGGTCGCTACATGGAGGGACAGGTTTTCAAGCAAGGTTCGGTTATAGGATTTGTTGATAAGTTTATTAATGATGGTAACCGCAGGCCAATCCTGAAATCCATGTTTATGGACATAAGGATTTGTAATATTGCATTGAGAAAAATAGATATGTTGCAGGATGCCACGCAACAGGATAAGGATGACCTGAGGGGTCAGGCACACTTCATCAGAGCTTATTGCCATTTTACATTATTCAAATGGTGGGGCAGGATGCCATATATTACATATGTAATAGGGCCTGAAGACCCATGGGATATCCCGAGACTTTCTAACTATGAGACCTGTATTCAGATAGCCAAAGATCTAGATTCTGCCTACTATTTCTTTGAAAAAGCAGGCAAAGTACGACGCGATCCTGGTCCGGGTCTTCCAGGTCACCTGAACGATCCTGACCAGAGAGCACCAAACGGTGTTGCCGCAAAAGCTCTTAAGTCGCGTGTACTGCTGTATGCTGCAAGTCCGCTTAACAATTCAGTCGGAAAGAGTGCATGGGAAGAAGCAGCTAAAGCATCATGGGAAGCATTGCAGCTTGCTCTAAATAACAGTTATGCACTAATGCCCGGCAACGAGAGATATAAGAATTTTTATGGAAACGATTATTGTAATGAACAAATATGGGCATGGACAGCTGGTAGTTTAAGTTGGAATAATGGGAATTTTGCTGGTTTATACAACGGTGTCTTCGGTGCAAGCAAATCATCATGGTCAGGTGTTAACCCCACCCAAAACTTTGTTGATAAATATGAAACCAGTTTTGGAGAGGCACTTAACACCGAAGCCGACAGAGCCGCTGCAATTGCTGCAGGGCATTATAATGAGCAGAATCCTTATACAAACAGAGATCCAAGGCTTGCAATGGATATCATAACAAATCAATCCCCCTGCATAGGCTGGTCGTCAGGTAAAGCACAGATATGGAGACAGACGTCAGGAGGTACGACAACTTACTCAGAGCTTCTGGATGAGTCTTATCTCGGCATAACCAAAACGGGTTATTATCTGAGAAAGAATTGGGCTAATAATAGTCAGAAAAACAGAGTTAATGTTGTTCATACCGATCCTATTATTCGCCTTGCAGAACTCTATCTGAATTATGCCGAAGCTTCCAACGAAGCATGGGGACCGACTGCAATAGGAGTTCCAGGTGCAACAATGAATGCTGTTGATGCAATAAATGTTATACGCCAGAGGGTTGGGCATGTAAGTGTTCTTCCACAATATACCGTTTCAACAGAAGTTTTCAGAGACAGGATAAAGAATGAAAGAAATGTTGAACTCAGCTGGGAAGGACACTATTACTTTGATATCCGCCGCTGGATGGATGCACCGCAATGTTATTCAACCACTCTTATGGGTGTAGATATTGAAAAGTTGCCTGCACCTACGCCAGAGTACCCCACAGGTTATAAATACACCAGAGTGCCTCTTGGACAGGATCGCCAGGTGGCATGGAAACCGGCAATGTACTACCTGCCGTTTAACATAGTCGACAATTTCAAGATGAGAATCTTCGAACCGAATGAAGTCTGGTAATAACTATTAAATACTAAGAATATGAGATTAAATTATATATTTCACAGACTCAGAATAGCCGGCCTGATACTTATTTGCGCCATGTTATTTACAGAGGTGTATGGTCAGGCTCAGAGGCAACAAAGAAGGGCAAGACAGCTGATTGATGTGACAATCAGGGTTGTTGATGATGAAGGGAACCCCGTACCTAAAGCCTCCGTTATTGTGGGTGAAGGAGTAATCCATACCGAAACGGATGCCAATGGTACAGTCAGCTTCAAAGCCTATCCCGATAATTTCGTAACAGTTACTTCACCTGCTTATGAGAAGAGCGTTTCACTTGTCACAGACCTTATAGTGAACAATACGATAACACTGGTACGTTCAAAACTCTATATGACAAGAGCAGATGAAGTTCCTCTTCCGTTTACATCGCTTAAAAAACGACAGCTGACAGGCCCGGAGACAACGGTTCTTGCTTCAAGGCTTGAAAAATATCCCACCAACGATATCAGGGCCACTCTTACAGGAGTGACATCAGGATGGGACATTAGAGAACTTTACGGCTGGCCGGGCGTGACGGAACGTGAACCAATAGGAGTCTTTGGGGCAACAAATAAGTTCTCCAATGTCCCGATTGCAATTGTGGACGGCATATATACCGACCTGTCAGAGATGCCTATCGATGCATCCGAAATTGAATCTATAACTCTCAGTAAGGGTACACTTGCTTCTGCAATGTTCGGACCGGTTACAGCAAAGAACGGATTCCTGTTTATCAAGACCAAACGAGGTTACGTAAACGAAAGAACACTCGATTTCAATGTTGAAAGAGGTGTGAGCATTATCGACAGGATGCCTGAATATGTAGACGGAGTAGATTACGCAAAATTGAACAACCAGGCAAGGATAAATGATGGATTAACTCCTCTATATTCAACTGAAGCTATCAATAATTTTGCCAGAAACGATCCTTACGACTTAAAATACCCGAACGTGAATTACCGCGACATGATTCTTAAGAACAATATGCCTTTCATGAGGGCTAACATGTCGGCTTCGGGAGGCAACGATGTGGTCCAGTACTATTCAAATATCGGCTACAACTACGAGGGTGACATTTATAAGATCGGAGCGAAGGCAGATTACAACAGGGTTAGCACAAGGCAGAATGTTGATGTGAAGATCAATGATGTATTCTCGGCAAGCATCAGCTTCTATGGAAATATATCAATCCGCAGGTCGCCAAATTATGGATATGATCCTGAGTTTACTTCCGAAAATACATCATCCAACCCGGTTCTGTCACTTATTGAACTGCCATCGGTGCTGGAAGATATCAGAAATATTCCTCCTGTTGCATTTCCTGTTTATGCAAGATATGACGAAACAACAGGGATTCCATGGTATGCAATAGCTCCGAGTTATACCGATAACCCGGTAGGGGGTGTCGTTAGTCAGGGTTACTATAAGGATGTAGGCAGAATGGGTGCTTCAAGTATCGCACTTAATTTCGATATGGGTTTTCTTGTACCAGGATTGAAATCAAAAACATTCTTCGGATTTAATATTTTCAATTTGGTACGTTCAGGTCAGGCAGAAGATTATGACGCCTATTATGTTATTCCGACTACCAGCCCTTTTACCGGAGCAGACACAATTATCCTTAACAAAGCTTCTGCACATGCCGCAGCAAACCAGACTTCCGAGTCCAAACTTATGGACTACTATTACCAGAGATTTGGTCTTTATGAGAATCTGGAATATAATAACAGGTTTGGAGATCACCTTATTGAATCGAACCTGACATTCTACGGCGGCAAAACATTCAAGAACGAAATTGAAGAGCCCGAAAGACAGGCAAACGTGATATGGCACTCAATGTATTCGTTTAAGGAAAAATACTCCGCGGAACTTGTACTTACTTATGCAGGAAGTGACAGGTTTGCGAAAGAAAACAGGTATCAACTCTTCCCTTCAGCAGGGTTAAGCTGGGTAATATCGGAAGAGAGCTTTATGTCGGGAGTGAAGTTTATTGATTTTCTTAAAATACGTGCCCAGGCAGGTATGCTTGGTGTAGAAACATTTATTTCACCTTTCTATTATATTGACCGCTTAAGTGTAAATACATCAGGCTCGGCATTTGGTGCTTATACAAGCAACCAGTGGTTTGGTAGTACCACTGATGCCAGTGTGCCCAGAACTTCACCTCAAAGAATTGGCAACCCTGATCTCTCATGGGAAATCTTTAAGGAAATTAATGCAGGTTTCGATGCGTTGCTCTTTAATAAGAAGCTGCAACTCGAGATGACCTATCAGAGATTTATTGATGATGGAATGATAGTTCAGGTGGCAAATGTGCTGCCCTATGTGGTTGGATTACAGGGTGCACGACCGTGGTATAACTATAACAAGAACCAGGGTGACTACCTGATGACCGACCTTGTGTTTACACAGAGGATAGGGCAGTTTACTTTCTCAATCGGCGGTAATGTAACAACAGGCGTAACAAAAAGGTTGAAATATGATGAGCCAAACTACAGGTTCGATTACCAGAAACGTACCGGAAAGCCTTCAGATGCAATATTTGGTCTGAAATACCTGGGTAAATTCCAGTCAGATGCCGAAACTATGGTTGTGCCTCAGCTTTATGATGCAGAGCTTAAAGCCGGCGACCTGAAATATCAGGATATGAACGGTGACGGATTTGTTGATGATAACGACCAGTGCATGATTGGGCACTCCTCACCAAGGGTGTTTTATGGCGTTAATGCAACAATCAGATTTAAGAACTTTGAATTATTTGTGACGGGAGCCGGCCGAGCTTCTTACGACCTGTTGCTTAATAATGCTTATTTCTGGAACGGCTGGGGCGACAACAATTATTCAGCCTTTGTAAGAGACAATATAGGCGGAAAATATCCACGACTGACTTATTACAGGGTGAATAACAACTTCGTCACATCCGATTTCTGGCTAACGAAGGGAGATTATTTCAAAATCCAGAATGTTGAGCTTTCATACAATGTACCGCCAAAGTCCCTTACATTTATGGGTGGACGCGGATTGAAAATATATCTGAGAGGGGCAAATCTCCTGACAATTTCGAAAGTCAAGGATGTTGACCCTGAATCCATCAACTCAGGTGTTACACATTATCCGCTATTCAAAACATTTACTGGTGGAGTCAAGTTTAATTTCTAATTTATGAGCGCCATGAAAATAAAGAGTATAATATTAACTGCTACAGCAGCAATTTTACTGAGTTCCTGTGTAAACTACCTGGAACCATACCCGCAGGGCAACTACGATTATGATATGCTGTGGGATTACCAGAGCCTTGTTCAGGGTCTGATTGGCTATTGCTACGACCAGGTTAATTCCAATGTCAGGAATTATACAGGCAACGAAGACATATACATGGACGCAATTACCGACGACGGGGTAATAACAAGTTCAACCCATGTAATGCGTCGTTATGCAAATAATACAATGACAACTTCTCAGGACCCGTTTGCCACATACTGGGATCGTGACTACAGGGCAATCAGAAACTGTAACTTGTTTCTGAAGGACAGAAAAGGCTATAATACAAAATACATACTTAATGTTTATTGGAACGACCTGGTGCGCAGGCGCTTGCAGGGAGAAGCATTTGCATTACGGGCATGGTTTGAATGGGATCTCCTTCAGAAATTCGGCGGCAAAGGAGCCAAATCGGGCAATATGCTTGGATTCCCCATAGTTACTGAAGTGTATGGTGTTAAAGACGAGGTTAACCTCCCTCGCAACACATATGACGAATGCGTTCAGCAGATTTTGAGGGATTGCGATTCAGCTATCAAATATCTGCCGATTGCACATAGGGATTTTCTTGTACCTAATGCACAGGACAGAGTCTATGCAGGCGGCAAATACTGGGGACGTTTTGATGGGATATCCATGATAGCACTTAAAGCTATTGTTTACCTTACATGGGCAAGCCCGAGGTTCAATCCTAACAACGACATTTCAAGGTACGACAGTGCTGCCGCAAATGCGATCAAGGCTGTCAACTTCAAACTGACTGTTGATCAGACATCATCATCAAACAGTTTTAGACCGACAAATCCTGTTCAGTGGACAAACCCGAATGCACCTGAGGCTATCGCTATTACACGTTATAATTCTTCCAATGACGCAATTGAGCGTATGCTCTATCCGGGTGGCTTCCAGGGAAACGGTGCAATTGGTGCAACGCAGGAACTTGTGGATGCTTTCCCGATGGCAAACGGAAGACCTATAACAGATCCGGCAAGCGGATATGATCCGGCTAACCCGTATAACAACAGAGACCCCCGGTTCTACAGTGTGATATTCTACAACAACAGGCCGGTTTACAGGAATAATGTTGTTAACCCTTCAAACATTATGTATATATTTGAGAACTGGAACAGCGGACCTAACGGACCCGGTAAAGATGCCTACGGGGTTAAATCCACAAACAGTCTTACAAACTATCATATCAAGAAGTTTATCTTTGCAGGTCTGAACTGGTCAGATGCTTCAATTAACCGTCAGCCGCACTATCGTTATCTGATCAGATGGGAACAGATGCTGCTGACTTTTGCAGAGGCAGCCAACAAAGTGGTTGGACCTCTTGATAATACAAAATACGGCATGTCGGCAAGAACTGCCATACAGTATCTGAGGGCAAGAAAAACATACGATGGTGCCAATGGCCTCAGTCCAGCGGTTCCAGGTGCACCCGATGCATACCTTCAGGAAGTTGCAAACGCCGGACCTGAAGCCTTCGATAAACTCGTAAGAAATGAAAGAAGAATCACCATGTGCTTCGAAGGTGTAAGGTTCTACGATCTGCGCCGCTGGACAACCGACGCCGACTGGCAAAGTGTGATAAACCAGCCGGTTCACGGTGTGACTATAACACAGAATCCGGACCTCTCATTTACGTACGACTTTACCTATGTGGCCGACCAGCGTAAATTCCCGTCGCCATATAACCCGATACCGTATAACGAGATACTGCGTATGAGTAATCTTGAACAGAACGAAGGATGGACTTCATGGAACTAAAAACTTTAAATGGAAAAATTATGAAAAAGTTACTGGCTTTCATAGTAATTTCTGTAGCAATGGTTTCATGCTACGAGGAATATATCAAGGATTACATATATACTGCCATCTATTTCCCCTATCAGCTTGATGTAAGAACATTTGTTGTTGGCGAAGGCATGAAAATAGAAGTTGGTGCATGCCTTGGAGGTGTAAGGGATAATAAAATGGACCGTGAAGTATCCTTCATTCTTGATCCCAGTCTGGTAACACCTGCTGTGCTGAACCAGATGAAAAATAATCCTCTGCCTTATATTAAAGAAGCAGCAGCCGGTGTAACAACACTCCAGGTAATGCCTGCAAACTACTATACATTGAGTGATAACAGCAAGATGATAATCAAAAAAGGATGGCATGGCGGAACTGTGGTGGTAAAAGCAGATTCGGTGAACTTCCTGAATGATTCACTCAATACTTTCTATTCTACTTATGTGCTGCCGTTTTATATTACGAAAGCCGATGCAGACACTATACTCGAATCAAAAAGATACAACATTGTTGGTCTGAAGTTCGAAAACATGTTGTTCGGCTATTACTGGCACGGCGGAGTGGCAAGGATAGAAAGACCAGGATTGCCCGACTCAATATTTACTTATGCGACTGAGATTCCCTGCCCCGAAGGAAAGATCTGGATTCTTACCACTGCCGGACCTACAACTCTGAATTGCAATGGTTATCTGAACCAGACTTCAAGTAATACTGAGATGAGACTGGTGCTTAAGGGCGATAAAGTGTATGTGAGCAGTGCACCAGGAGCAAAGTATGTGATAGAACCCGATGGCGAAAGTATTTACAACAAAGCCAAAAAACTTCAGGATCGCAGGATATACTTGAAATACAAATATGTCGACCCGGGTAACAACTGGACATACCACTGCACCGATACACTCAGGTTCCGCAACAGAATACGTGACGGAATCAACGAGTGGCAGGATGAAAATCCTGAACATTATACAAAATAGAAACTAATGGCTCCGGTTTATGCCCGGTAGCTATGAAATACTTAAAAGCACCGCCCATTTTCAGGGCGGTGCTTTTAAGTTTAAAAGTTTATTAAAAATTTAAAAGTTTAATTTTATAGTTCTTTGTTTTCCTTAAACATTGAAAACCATCTATTCCTTTCCCCCGGGGAAGGTCGGGATGATGTGTTATAGCATCCAGGAAGTGCTAAAAGGTAAAAGATAAAGATGTGACAGTCAATAATATATAAAATTTATTGAATATGAAAAAAATAATTCTTTTATTACTTCTTCTAACCCCATTAAAAGGTTTATATGGTCAGAAACCCGAAGAAATATACAGAACGCCTCTGAAAGATGTTCTTACAGACATTCAGAAAAGATATAACGTAAAACTTCAGTATAGCGAGAGCCTTGTTAAAGGTATGGAAGTTCTTTATCCCACCTGGCGTTACAGGTCAGACATAGAACAGACACTCAACAATATACTCCTTCCACTTGACCTTGTTTTTGAAAAGAGTGCCGACAGAACCTATCAGATAAGCAGGTTCAACTATTACCAGCGCCCTGTTGAGGAGGGCAGGAAACACCTTGAACAACTCCTTGAAGCCTGCCCCACTCTGGAATTATGGGAAAAAAGAAAAGCTGATCTCAAAGAGTGTTTTCTCGAAAAGCTTAGACTTAAACCGTTCCCCGGTAAAACACCTTTTAATCCTATAATAACACCTGCTCGGAAATACGACGGTTACACTGTTGAAAACATCGCAATTGAGACCATTCCCGGAGTCTATCTGTGTGGTTCCCTGTATAAGCCTTCAAAAGGTAAGGGGCCTTTCCCGCTTGTTTTATGTCCCTATGGCCATTTCTCGAATCCCGATACAAACCTTTATGGCCGTTACCGGCCCGACATGCAGTACCGCTGTGCAACTCTTGCACGGATGGGTGCAGTAGTTTTCAGCTACGACATGTTCGCATGGGGTGAATCGCGCCTGCAGTTCGCTTCAGAGTTGCACCGCACAGGCCTTGCACATACCATGCAGACACTTAATTCAATAAGAGCTATTGATTACTTAACCTCACTTCCCTTTGTTGACAGGAAAAGAATAGGAATAACCGGTGCATCTGGTGGTGCTACCCAGACAATGCTGGCAACAGCACTCGACGACCGTATAACTGTAAGTGTGCCTGTAGTGATGGTTTCATCGTATTATTATGGTGGCTGCCCATGTGAAAGTGGAATGCCACTCCAGACATGCACAGACCTTCTGACCTATAACGCTGAAATCGCTGCAATGGCATCACCAAGGCCAATGCTGGTGATATCAGATGGCGACGACTGGACTAAACATGTGCCTGAAATAGAGTTTCCTTACCTGCAACAAATCTATTCCCTGTACGGAAAACAGAATAACGTTGAGAATGTTCATCTGGCAAATGAAAAACACGATTACGGATTTTCAAAACGAATCGCTATGTATGAATTTATGGCAAAACATCTTGGTCTTAACATCGGCGCGGTCAGAGACAGGACCGGAAAAATTGACGAGTCGAAGGTAACTATTGAAACATATGACAAATTGCTGGTGTTCGGCAAAAACGGTAAAATGCCTGAAAATGCACTGAAAAATCCTGAGGATGTCTGGAAAACATTATTATCTTTACAGAAGAAGTAACAGATGTTAAACTAACCGGAGCACTCCATGATATTTTTCCGGAATATTATTATTCTTCTGGTTATTTTATCTGCGAAAGGTGCTACGTCACAGAATCCCAGGTCGGAAGGATATATGGGCATCTGGTACAGTACGGGAGAGAGGACGCAATACGGGTATAAACTTTCGGGGGGTTTTGCAACATTCGGATCGCGTCATTTGCCAACTGCAATTTATTCGCCTGAAGCACAAAAGACTTTCTTTGTTTACGGGGGTACAAAAGCTCCAGACCAGAGCCATCTTCTGATTATGGTTTCTTATTTTGACTATATTACAAGAAAAGTCCCCAAGCCTGTAATTGTTTACGATAAGGAAGGAGTGAGAAATCCTTTCGATAATGCCTCATTATCAATTGATAATAATGGATACATATGGATTTTCGTAAGCGGGTGGTTAAGAACACGGCCTGGATTGGTTTTTAAGAGTGCCCTGCCTTATTCAATCGACAGGTTTGAAAGGGTCATGATAAAGGAGATGTCCTTCCCTCAGCCATGGTGGACAACAGAGAAAGGATTTCTGCTTACTTTCACTAAAATGAGAGAGGGACTCGAAATTAATTTCTGCAGGAGCAGCGACGGATACAACTGGAGTGAAGATAAAACAATTACTTCTATGGGCGGCAATGGACATGTGTCGGTTTTCTATAATAATAAGCTATATGTGGCATTCAATTATCATCCCGGAGGAGACCTGGATAAAAGAACCAATTTATACCTTATTTATACTGACGATTATGGTGATACCTGGAAAACTATTGATGGGTCAGAGGTTAATGTTCCGTTGAAAGATATTAATAATAGTGCACTAATTAGAGATTTTCAGAATGAAGGTAAATTGACATATATCTACGACATAAATTTTGACTTTAAAGGTGATCCTGTTCTTCTAATCTGCACAGGGGGAGCGCCTCAGCCCGGGCCATCAGAAATACCGAGGGAGTGGGTTATTGTAAAGCGCGAAAACAACCGCTGGGCATTTTATAGAATTTGTGAAACAGACAATAACTTCGATGCAGCTGCTTTATATACAATTGGAAAAAAATGGATTGTTGTAGGCCCATCTGAACCAGGCCCTCAAAAATATGCTGCTGGAGGTGAAATGGCTTTCTGGGAAAGTGCTGATCAGGGAGTTACATGGCAAAAGACAAGACAAATTACATCCGGTAGTAAATTCAATAATTCATACGCAAGAAGGCCTTTATATGCAAATAATGAATTTTATTCATGGTGGGCCGATGGAAATGCATATGAATTCTCAGAATCGAGAATTTATTTCACAAACAGTAGATTCAACAAAGTGTATATGCTTCCCTTCAGAATGAGAAAGGATTATGAAAGGCCTGTTGTTGTACGTTGAGTATCAAGGGAGTCCGTAAAATTCCACAGCATTGTCGTGAAGTATCATTTTTGCAACCTGTCTGGCTTCATTTTCTGACAATTGATTGTTAGTAACTTTCTCGGTAAGCACCTCTGTTATAATTTGTTTGGCAATCTGGTACACACCATATATGTTTTCCACACAGTTATAATCTCCTCCGAAAGCCATAATTTTACTTGCAGGGATAGTTTCGAGCCATTCGCTCAGATATCTTTTTGCGTATGAGGGCGAGATAGCATATGTCCAGTTCATATCAATATAAACATTCGGATAAGTTTTAGCAAGAGTTGCAAGCTCTCCGCCATATGGGTAACTTCCATGAAACAAAACAAATCTGACATCAGGATATTCATGGAACAGGTTGGCCAGCAGAACAGGATTTGAGTTTCTTATATCATTACCCTGCTCTGCCTGAAGTCCGGTATGAAAAATAACAGGTACACCATGCTGCTTTGCCATCTCCATCAACTGGTGAAACATGTAATCCTGCAAAGGCTTTGCTTTTTCCCATGGAATCTGTAGATCTTCATCGCCTGATACAAGTGTTTTAAAAACTTTTCTTGCAGCTGCAACATCTGTATTTTCGAAATAGAGGTTTCTACTGTATGCTGATATTACCTTAATCCCAACCATGCCGTTTTTTAAGCCTTTTTCAAACTCATTTCTGAGGGATTTTACGAAATCTTCCAGAGTGAAAATTGGCTCAACCTGCTCCATAGCAATGGAGTCAATGCCGAATTTTGTTCTGACATTGAGCCAGGGAGTGAATCTTTTAACATATTTTATCCAATCCACTTTCAGCGCAAGGGCATCATCATCCTGAACCAGGTATTCAATTCTGCATGAGTCTTTTAAAATTGTTTCAAACCAGTTTTTGTTGTTGTAAGCTGATTTTATCCGTTGTGACAGTATCCCGACAGTATTGGCATTTATTTCATTGACATTAAATAGATTACGGGCTGCAACTTTTGCCACCAGAGCAAATGACGTATTTAGCGACCTGTTCCAGTATGGTTCAATAAGCTTCCATTTTTCTTCAGGTGGCATATTCCCGTTATAGAGTTTATTAAAGAGTTCTTCTGGCATCCCTGCAGAAATCAGGTCATCATAATAATAATGATTCATCAAAAGGAAAAAATCTAGTATGTTGGTCTTCCTCAGGAAGTCGGGGTTGAGTAAATGCTCATGTGTGTCAATAATTCTTAATGTATCAATGTATTCTTTAAGTCTTTTTGTGGTTTC
This sequence comes from Bacteroidales bacterium, assembly GCA_049654745.1. Classification (GTDB taxonomy): domain Bacteria; phylum Bacteroidota; class Bacteroidia; order Bacteroidales; family VadinHA17; genus LD21. The sequence continues at coordinate 870 of JBASIK010000199.1, read as the reverse complement.
TTCTGATCTGTTTAAAGGGTTATATGATTGAGCATTACTCGTAATGCAGAAACAGATAAGAAAGATATATAGTATTAATTTTTTCATTAGCGGAGCTGCGGATAGAACTTTGGTGGTCATTCACAGCCTGCTAAATTGACAAAATTTCCGCAACCGATATTCCTGATTTAACCTATCTTAACGTAATTTAACGTTAAATAACTCTGAAGTTAATTCTGCAGTAAATTTCAGTTTCTAAATTTTTCTTTCCAGAGACTGTATTTTTTAAAAACCTCCAGCGGCGCATCAGTGTACCAGCTATAGCCATTGCGGCGTTCATAACCGATCTCATCGAGACTCTTTTTCTTTATTCCGTCGCGGTCGCAGAAAAATGGCTCTGCTGTTTCAAGATCATAGAACCTTGCCCACATATCGCCAGCCTGAGGGTCATTAACAATACGCCTATCCCTGAGTCCTTCGGCATTTGTGAAATATTCCCATCTAACATTTTTTATCCTGTGTTTATCTAACCATTCTACAGCACCTTCGATAGCTCTGATAATTTTCTTCGAAGGAGTGGGAATTTCCATGAGCAGTAAAACTATTCCGGCCGACTCAGCTCCGCTGAAAGAAGGCAGCTCATACGACCTTGCACCAGCTGGTTTGAGAGTATTCTCGTCATGCTGGGCACACCATACTGTCGGCTTACCATTCACAATGATCTGGGTTTTCAGTATGCAGTCAATGCCTTTGTTGAATGCTTTCCTGGTTTTTGAAAGCAGCTTATTGTCTGTAATATTCTGAAGATTTTGTTTGTTTTCATTGATATCTTTTAACAGTCTTAAAATATTCACAGTCGCATTGTCATTAAATGTGATGTGTGAATAATAT
>JBASIK010000198.1:0-8766 GCA_049654745.1 Bacteroidales bacterium | reverse complement strand
ATCATATGGTGCAATCTGGACATAGTACATCGGGAATTCTCCTATTCCCCATACTCTCCTCCAGTCGAGAGCCAGACCGGGCATCAGTTTCTGGTACTCTTTAGGCTCCTTGCGGTTTGCCTCACCCTGATACCATATTGCACCGCGGATGCCGTAACCCACAATGGGATTAACCATTGCATTAAAGAGTACCGTTGGTGTCTGCTGGGAGAGTTTTTCAACTTTTGCTGTTTTGTCAGGCAGTTTTACCCATTCGAATGGTTTGAGTCCTTCCTCGCTCATCCATGGCTCGATGCGCGTACCGCCCCAGCTTGTACAGATAAGTCCGACAGGTACGTTCAGTGCTTTGTTGAGCATCAATCCGAAGAAGTAAGCAGTAGCGCTGAATTCAGCAACATTTTCAGGTTCACATAGTTTCCACTGGCCCTTGAAATCATCAAGTGGCGTCAGGCTCGTTGCATGGGGGACTGTAATAAGCCGGATAGAGTTATTGGATGAAGTTGCAATGTACTCGTTTGCACCAAGCACCGGCTGGTTTCTGTAACCCTTCATCGGCATCTCCATGTTCGACTGACCAGAGCAAACCCATACTTCACCAATCATCACATTTCTGATAATCAGAGGTTTCCCGTCACTTATTGTGATAGTATAAGGCCCACCTGCTGCAGGAGTGGCAACCCGGGTCTTCCATTTACCGTCAGTTCCGGCTTTTACAGTATAACTCTTACCGTTCCACGAGGTTTTCACCGTTACGGTTGCACCGGCGGAGGCTTTCCCCCATATTGCGGCATCGGTCTGTTGCTGCAAAACCATATTATCGCCAAAGATGGCTGGAAGCTTAATTTCTGCGAGAGCATTCAGGGTTGAAATAATCAAAACACCTGTTACAATAATTAATAAAGCAATCCTTTTCATACATCTAAACATTTAGTTAAATTTATATTTTATTTAATTCCTATTCTGAACAGAAAATCAGATGTTCTAATTAAGATTGAATTTCTAAGGATAGCCGGAGTTGCATAGATTTCACCGGGCAGTTTGTTCCTGGAAAGAATATTTAGTTCCTTTCCTTCAGCTATTACAAGGGTTTCGCCTGTTACCGACGGAAAATATATTTTCCCTGCGGCATATACCGGGGAGGCGTTGTATTTATCTCTGAGCCTGTACGTGTAAAATGTATTTCCAGTTGCTGCATCGATGCACTGCAGAGTATTTCGTGTATCGACAAGGTAGATCAAGCCATCTTTTATCAGAGGCGTCAGCAATTGCAGAACAGGAAATTTTTTTCTCCAGATAATATTGGTTCCGGCTATATCCCCTTTTCCGTCAGGATTTACTGCCATTAGTTCACAGTACTGGCCTTCTCCTGGCACGGTAACAAAACTTGTGAAAAAATAGACAATGCCATTCTCACTGAACGGCATTGATATTGTTGAATCTTCGCCCTGTACAATTCTCCATACTTCTGTTCCGGTCTGAATATCATATGCAATACAAACGGCCGATCCGTTGGAAATTAGTAGGTCACGTCCGTTCACATTAATTACAATTGGTGTAATATATGCTTTTTTGCCTATACGTGGGAGCTTATCCATCAGGTCCCTGGGTCTTTCGGTGCGCCAAATTGTTTTGCCGGTTGTTTTATCAAGTGCTGTAATAAATTGAACATCAGTTCCTTCAAGATGCAAAATAAGCATGTTTTTCCATATTATTGGAGAAGACCCCGGTCCCTGAACATGGTCACAATTAAGATCGGTGCGTTTCCATACTACCGAACCATTGGTGGTGTTAACGCATGCTGTGCCATAGGTTCCGAAATGGAAATAAGCGAAGTCTTTTTCAATGCAGGGAGTAGGAGTGGCATAGGTGTTTATTTCGTGTTTTGAAAAGACTTTTTCAGGTTCGAAAAGTTTAATTCTGTAGAGTTCCTTTCCTGTTGTGAAGTCGTAGCAGAGAGCATACATCTGTTTCCCATTATTTGTTTCTGAAGTTATCCAGATCTGGTTGCCGTAAACCACAGGAGATGACCAACCTCTGCCAAAAGATGGTACTTTCCAGACGATGCCGGACGATTCATCCCATTTAACAGGAACATTTTTTTCTGTCGATATTCCGTTTAGCAGGCTGCCTCTGAAGTGAGTCCAGTCGGTCTGCTGTGCCGGAAGTACAATGGACAATAAGGTTAAAAAAAGCGAAGAGAGGTAGGAGTAAAGGATTTTCATGTATAAGATTTTATCTGTAATTTTATGGATTGAAATTATAAAAATCCTGTTTATAAAAAAATTGAATTTAATTTTACAAATCTGTATTTTTAATGTTCATTAAAAGTAATTCAATTTTAAACTCTTAAAAAACCCGGTTATGAAAATGAGAAATATAGGTCTTTTTATGTTACCGGTGATTGTCATCGGAATAATATCATGTACCTCGAAACAGCCTGCAGGTAGTCCGCAGGCATTGCTGGCGGAGATTGACAGAAATGCTCCATCCAATACTCTTACAAAGAAAGAGGCAAAGAAGGGGTGGCAGTTGTTGTTTGATGGTAAAACAACCAATGGATGGCGTGGATATAATATGAAAGAGTTCCCGGATTGCTGGGCAATTGAGGACGGAGCACTTACAATGAACACAACAGGAGGTGCCGAAAGTCAGGATATTATAACAACGCGCAAGTATAAAAATTTTGTGTTGAGTCTGGAATATAAACTTACTCCGGCTGCAAACAGTGGGATAATGTATCAGGTAGAGGAGGATACTATTTATAAATTTCCTTATGAGACCGGTCCTGAATTTCAGGTAATTGACAGTGACGGCTGGCCAGAAAAGCTTGAGGAGTGGCAGGTAAACGGCGCCAATTACGCCATGTATCCTCCCCGTGTAAAACCATATAAGCCTGTTGGAGAATGGAATCATGCAATGCTGATTGTAAATGGTAATAAAGTGACTCAGATACTGAATGGAGAAATTGTTGTAGAGTACGAAAAGTACTCTGATGAATGGAACAAGCTTCGTAACAGTGGTAAATGGAATAATTATCCCGATTGGGGGAAATTCGATAAGGGCTATATTGCGTTACAGAATCATGGAACGAAGGTGTGGTATCGAAATATCAAGCTCAAGGAACTTGATTGAGGTGTAAAATAACCTGACGTCATCATATCAGCCCTTCAGCCATCCTTCAATAAAATTTAGGGAGTACGGTTGAAGGGTTATTATTTTTTCAGAATTGTAAATTTTTTCATCTTTTATCCCTGTCCAGCGGCAGTCGCTGACAGCTTCTTTTAAAGCTGTCTGATTAAGAGATCTCATGCGGAACATCCCCGATAATCCTTCAAGTTTAACATTCTGTTCTGAATCGGTATAATTTACCATTACCAGTCTTGCTTCACAATCACTTGCCATTGAAAAACAATCGGCACACAGAGGGTCAGAACTTATACTTTTCAATATGTTGTAATCGTTGTGCAGTAGAACGTAGCGGAAGAGATGAAATACTGGAAAAATCATTCCTTTTGTTGAGGGGAAAAACTCCGGCCATTCAGGTTCTTTCTCTCCCTGCATGATTCCTCTTTCTCCAACGGCTTCAAAATATGTGATGCTGTCAACATCTGCTTCACACAGATATTTAAGGCTCCCGGCAGTCCAGCAGGCTCCAAATAGCGTCATCTGCCTGAGGTCAATCTGCGGTGGAACACCTTCTCCTTCCCATGGAAGTTCGATAAATGAAATTCCAGGATTAAATCTTTTTCTTAAAGTAACTGGTGACACCACCACACCTTTTCTGCCTGCAAAATTTTTTGCACTTCTGACACTATATTCCTGGCCTTTCAGATTTTCAATAAGAGTGGTATCGTCTGAAGCATGTTCCTGGGGATGAATTGAATAAGTGATATAATCGTTTCCGGTGTCACCCGGCCTGTTACGGTTGAGCTGGGCAAAATTTGCATTGGTACCTGTGGCAATTCTGATGTCAGGGTTCTTTTCACGCAAAATGGTTATTACTTCTTTTGCCATATCATCAGGTGTTGCAGGCTTATCACGGTGAAACAGCAATATTCTTGCAATATCAGGATTTCTCGATTCAAGCCACTCTGCGAACATATGAGCCTGTTCCTTTATGTCACCGGCGAAAAATAACGCAACTTCCAGTGGCCAGCCAAGCTCAATAGATTCATTCAGCGAAAGGTCGGCTACCATGGGCCAGTCGGGTGAAAAAAGATGAATATCGGTTCGGTAATGGCTGAACCCTGCGGCACGCAGCATTTTTATTTCCTTCAGGGTAAGCTCCCTGCCCGAAGATGAACGGCATATACCAATGGAAGGGAATGTATAAGCCTCTTCCGGTACCAGCTCAATGTGAATAATATCATCTTTCACAGCGAAAGTTTCCGGGACCCCGGACGCACTGAAGACTACTTTCTGGTATTTTTTTGTTCCTTTGTCAATTGTTACCGGATGAGGTAAAGAAAGAGGGGTTGTGTAGGTTTTGTAGGAATTGTCAGTCCAGTTCCGCTGGTCCTCAGTTTCAAATATGTCTCCCTCGAACTGCAACTGGCATGTTATTCCTTTATTTACCCATTTCATTGACTTTATGTCTCTGAAAACCTGATGCGGGCTGATGTCCTCGGGAAAAATCGACTGCTCAATGGTGCCATCGGTATGTTCAATAAGACAATTCTGACCTGCATAAGGTTCTATTGGATGCAATACACAAAATCCTATCCGGTTTTTTTCAAATGTCTCGAGTGCCTCACCATTCATCACCAGGATAAGAGTATTATCATTATGCCCTTCAATAATATATTCAGCGTCAAATTTTATTCTGTCTTTTTCATAAAGACATCTTATTTTCACTGTAAATGCATCATCCGACCGGTCGATTTTTTGTTCAACAATACGTGGAGTCACTGTTACCCAGTTCCTGTCTCTCACAGCAGGATATATCATCCTGATAAGTTCATTCCGCCCTGAGGAAATGTATCTCAGAGCACCCTTCTCATATATCATCGACAGCCTTCCTGCTTTGTAAAGTGTTTTCATTTTCAAGATTATTGGGCTTAAATAGATTTGTTTATTGAATATTTCCCGGCGATATAAAATCTCCCAGATGACTGCTTTTTAAACCATAATCCTTCTTTTTGCAGATTGGAATAAATTTGTTTTGCTGTATCAAAAAAATTGTAAATCTTCACATAAAAATAGAAATTTATTTTTAAATAAATCTCAAGCCATGCGCAGTTCATCAGGAAACCTTTACCCATTGAAAGGCTTAATAGTTGTCTTTCCGATAATTATGATTGTTACGATTGTAAATTTTTCATGCAGGGTAAAATCCAGTCAATTGCAGCTGGCTCAGGATACTTTATTGCTCAGCGACACAATTCAATATCACCCCGTAAGGATAAATAAGTCTGATGGCTCCATTCTACCATGGTTTTCAGCCGACAAAGGTGAATCGTACGATACGGTTATTTTACTGGTATGGAATTTCTGGAAGAATATGGAGACTGATTCGAACGGGCTAAAATATTACATGAACCACCAGGTATGGGCACCCTGGCATGATATGCGCGGACTGGGAGGCGACCAGATCAATATGGCGCTTTCATCATGGGCACTTCTATATGCTTATACTGGTGACTCTGAAGTCATTGAAAATATGAAATATATGGCTGACGTTTATCTGGAGAGGTCTCTTTCCGGACCTGATGATAAATGGCCATATATTCCGTATCCGTACAATACTGAAGTTCATTCGGGGAAATATGATGGTGATATGATAAATGGAAAGGGATTTACCCAGCCCGATAAAGCAGGAACTTTCGGTTATGAGCTTGTGAACCTTTACAAAATAACCGGAGAGGGTAAATATCTTGAAGCGGCAAAAAGAATTGCCCTGACGCTCTCCCTGAAAATGTCGGAAGGAGACAGTCTGCATTCACCTCTTCCTTTCAGGGTGAATGCAAAAACAGGTGAAATTGCGCCTCTTCTCGAACGGAGAATAACTGGAAAAAAGGTAGGGGAGGCCTGTTATACAACCAACTGGACAGGGACCATGCAGTTGTTTGAAGAACTTGCAAAACTGGATGATGCAAACAAGGATATCTTCATGAAAAGCTTTTCGGCAATCCTTGAGTGGATGAAGAAATATCCGCTGAAAACAAATAAATGGGGACCGTTTTTTGAAGATGTACCGGGATGGAGTGACACACAGACCAATGCCATCAGCTTTGCAATGTTTATACTTCAGCACAGGGCTCTCTTTCCTGATTGGAAGGAAGATGTAAAAGGCATAATTGACTGGACATACAGGGAACTTGGCAACCATGAATATGAAAAATACGGTGTTACGGTAATGAACGAGCAGACAGCTTATAGGGTTCCGGGAAACAGCCATTCGTCGCGGCAGGCCTCGGTAGAACTCATGTATGCTGCTCTCTCAGGCGATACCTCTTATGTGAGAAATGCAGTCAGAACTCTTAACTGGGCTACCTATACAGTTGCATCTGACGGCCGTAACAGGTATATACGCGATGATATATGGCTTACTGATGGTTATGGGGATTATGTCAGACATTATATCAGAGCAATGGGCACCATGCCTCAACTTGCTCCTTCGTCAAAAGACAGGTTTTTAAAAACTTCATCAATAGTAAGATCAATTCAATATTCACCTGAAGAAATAATTTACAGTACTTATGATGAAGCGGAAGACATTTTAAGGCTTACTAAAAAGCCCCGTTCAGTAACATGTGATGGGACGAAACTGAGAGAGAGCACTGATGATATGTCTGAAAGCTATTCATGGAAGCCTCTTGAAAAAGGCGGGGTACTGATAGTAAGGCATACTTGTAAAAATATTGAAATAATATTCTAATTACTATGAAAAGTGAGTTGTATATTGCAGGTTTAGGTTGTATTTTGCTTCTGCCTGCCTGCGGGCAAAAGAATTATGAAAAGCCGAATATTGTATTTATCCTGGCCGATGACCTTGGTTATGGTGATGTAAGTTGCCTTAATCCTGATTCAAAAATACCCACGCCCAACATTAACAGGATAGCCCGGACGGGAGTTACTTTCACCGATGCACATTCATCTTCCGCTGTAAGTACCCCTACAAGATATGGATTACTTACTGGAAGATACAGCTGGAGAAGTGAAATGAAAAGCGGAGTGCTGAATGGTTATTCGGAAGCATTAATTCCTGAAAGCAGAAAAACAATGGCTCAGATGCTTAGGGAAGTTGGTTACAATACTGCCTGTATCGGGAAATGGCATCTGGGATGGAAATGGAACAACATCGAAAAAGGAAATGACAGCGTTGATTTTTCGAAACCTATTACTGATGGTCCCACCGAAAGAGGGTTTGATTATTTCTTTGGAATCAGTGCCTCGCTCGATATGCCACCATATGTTTATGTGGAAAATGATATGCCTACATCAATACCTGACAGAATAACCACAGGCAACAATATTTCATATGGTAGTCCTGGTTATGATGGTTCGATGTGGAGGGAAGGACCAACTGGAAGTGATTTTTTTCATATTGAATGCACCCCGGAATTTTTCCGCAGGGCTGGCAAATACATTGAAGAGAAAGCACGCGAGAAGAAGCCTTACTTCCTTTACCTTGCATTGCCATCGCCTCATACCCCTATCCTTCCAACGGATGAATTTAAAAGTAAATCAGGCATAAACCCATATGCCGATTTTGTAATGATGGTTGATGCCGAAGTGGGCAAACTACTTGATATTATAGAGGGAACGGGTGAAAGTGAAAATACAATTATTGTTTTCACCTCTGACAATGGCACTGCGCTATGGGCGGATATTAAAACACTCGAATCGAAAGGACACATGACAAGTTATATTTTCAGAGGCTACAAAGCCGACCTTTATGAAGGGGGTCACAGGATACCATGTTTTCTGAGTTGGCCCGCCAGGATAAGAAAACCTCATGTTGTTAGGCAGACAATATGTCTTAATGATTTTTATGCGACTTTTGCAGCTGTTACGGGATATAAAATAGCTGATAATGAGGCTGAAGACAGTTACAATCTTCTACCGGCATTGCTTAAACCCGGATACAGGAAGATTATAAGAGAAGCAACAGTCCATCAGTCGGTTAATGGCAATCTTGCAATAAGAAAAGGCGACTGGAAGCTTTTAATAACGCCAGGATCGGGAGGCTGGAGTTTCCCGCGGCCGGGAAAGGAAGAGAAAGGGCTGCCTCCGGTACAGCTTTTTAATATGAAGAATGACCCATCAGAACAGAAAAACCTTCAGGCTGAGTACCCCGAAATTGTTAAAGAATTAACAGAACTATTAAAGAAATACATAGAAGATGGGCGCAGTACTCCAGGCATTCCTCAGAAAAACGAAGGGGAATTTCCTGCTAAGCTAAGATTCTGGGAATAATTTAATAAAAAACTTTGTTTCCGGCAATCAATACCCATGGGTTATTGTCAGGAGATGTAAAAACGCCTTCAGAAGTTGTTTTTCCTCCGGTTGTGGTCTCACCGGTTTTAGGGTCGAACCAGTAAAACGGTAAACCTTCAGGCATATTTTTAATTTTTATTGTTCCTCCTTTTTCGAGGTATGAGATATAAAATACTCCTTCTTTTGCAAGTAACGGTTTATTGCCATCTGTCAGGTCCCAACGCCTTTCCATGTCGGCAAAGTCAAAGTCATTAAATGCTTTTGCAACATATCCTGCATATTTGCTTCCTTCCTGTTCAAGGGCTTCTCTCCACGACATTGGAGCAT
>JBASIK010000197.1:0-7081 GCA_049654745.1 Bacteroidales bacterium | reverse complement strand
GGAGAACGGAGCCAGAACTGTTTGCATTGATCCGCGACTGAGCATGAGTGCCATAGCACTGGCCGATGAATGGATACCAATACGTCCGGGCACCGATGCAGCAATGATGAGTGCTATGGCTTATGTAATAATCACTGAAAAACTCACTGACGATGATTTTATAAGGAGATGCTGTTCTGGCTACGACAGCACCCAGATGCCTGCAGGCTGCGAAAATGAAGAGTCGTACAAAGATTACATCCTCGGCACCCGTGACGGGATTCCCAAGACGCCGGAATGGGCGGAAAAGATAACAGCTGTTCCAGCAGCCACAATTGCAAGAATAGCAAGGGAGTATGCCACAATTAAGCCGGCAGTGCTTTATCAGGGTTATGGCATGCAGAGAAGAGCTTATGGTGAGCAGACTGTAAGGGCAGGCGCTGCTCTTTCAGCAATAACCGGCAACATCGGGATACCCGGAGGATGGGCAAGCGGACTTGGCAGCCAGGCCGGTGGAGAACCTTTCTGGAGTGTATTCCCGTCAGGAGAAAATCCTGTAAAGGCAAGAATACCGGTTTATCTCTGGACAGAAGCTATTATCAGAGGCAAAGAGATGGGACCCGCCGATGGTGTTAGAGGTGTTGCCAAACTCGATAACAACATTAAACTTATATGGTGCATTGCTTCAAATATTCTCATCAACCAGCATAGCAACATTAACAGAACAGCCGCAATCCTTCGTGATGAAAACCTTGTTGAATTCATCGCCGTACAGGATAACTTTCTTACCCCCTCAGCTATGTTTGCCGACCTTGTGCTTCCGGCATGCACACAGTTCGAGACATGGGGCGTGGAAGACGGCTGGAAATACGGAGAGGAAGTTTTTCTTACACCCAAAATCGTAGAACCTCTTTACGAGTCAAAGAGTGACTACAGAATCTGTGCTGACCTTGCAAAAAGATTCGGGGTATGGAATGAATTTACCGCAGGCGGCAGGGACGAAAAAGCATGGGCTGAATGGATCATTGATGAAATATACCGCAAGACAAGGTTCCCGGAAATGCCTGCTTTCAGAGAACTCGAAAAAAGCAATGCCGGCGTTTATGTAAAACCTGTCAGCAAACCTGTTGTGGCTTTTGCTGATTTCAGAAAAGACCCTGTGAAGTATCCTTTAAAGACTCCTACAGGCAAGATAGAACTATTCTCAAAGCCACTGCATGAAATGAATAATCCCGAAATACCGGCTGTTCCGAAATATATTCAGGAATGGGAAAGTCCTTTCGGAAAGGAGGCGGAAAAATATCCTTTGCAGGCAATAGGACATCATTACATGCCAAGAGTTCATTCAACACATTTTAACAATGAATGGACTTCAGAAGCGTTCCCTCAGGTTGTGTTCATGAATAAAGCCGATGCGGACAAACGTAAAATAAAAAACGGTGATATCGTTAAAGTATTCAACGACAGAGGAGCTCTTGTTGCACGTTGCAGGGTGACTTCTAAAATAATGCCCGGAGTTATTGATATACCTCAGGGTGCGTGGTATATGCCAGATAAAGAAGGTATTGACAGAGGGGGAAACATAAATGTGCTGACGACAGAACGCTGGACAGCTCTGGCGAAAGGCAATCCTCAGCACACAATAATGGTGGAAGTGGAAAAATTCAAAGGGTAAAGTAAAATGCCAGAGTACGCTTTTTATATAAACTCATCAGCATGTTCGGGATGCAAAACCTGTCAGGTGGCGTGCAAGGACAAGAATGACCTGCCAACAGGTGTTAACTGGAGAAGAGTTTATGAGATTGAAGGTGGTGGCTGGAAAGAGGAGAATGGTGTTTTTGTTTCACAGCCTTATGGGTACTTTCTCTCCCTTTCGTGTCAGAATTGCGAAAATCCAGAGTGCGTAAAAGCATGCCCTACAACTGCTATGCACGTAAATGCCTCAGGAATTGTGGCAGTTGATTCCGAGCTTTGCATCGGATGCCGTTATTGTTCATGGGCATGTCCATACGGAGCCCCTCAATATGACCAGGCAAAGAAGGTTATGACCAAATGCAACCTCTGCGAAGATTACCTTTCTATAGGGACAAAGCCCTCCTGCGTAATGTCATGTCCGATGAGAGCTCTCGATTTCGGAACCTGGGAAGAGATAACATCAAAATACGGAACCGGCGAGAATGTGTTCCCTCTTCCCGACCCCTCGCAGTATAAGCCCGGCATTGTAATAAAACCCCACAGGAACTCGGCTATGACACGTAATGACAAGGCATATATTGCTGAAAATGAATATAAATAAAATGGACAGCGACTATATATTTCTGGTTTTTTTCACCGTTTTATCCCAGAGTGCTGCAGGGATCTTTATCCTGAGGGAAGTAATGCTTTACAGTTCATATAATTATATGATTGACAAACATTTGAGAATTATTACCCTTCTTATAGCAGGACTTATTGTTCTCATTGCAATAATAACAGCATCGTTTCATCTTGGAAAACCTCTGCAGGCTGTCCACACGCTCAGAAATCTAAAATCGAGCTGGCTCAGCAGGGAAATTCTGTTCATCTTAATATTTTCAGGCATTATTCTTCTCTACCTGTTTACAGAATTTTTCACAGAATCCTCCTCAATTAAAATTTCACTTTCTATTTCAGGAATAATTGCCGCTTTAGGTTTAATAGTGTGTATGTCAGGTATTTACATGCTTAAAACTGTTCCTGTCTGGAATACATTTTTAACACCATCATCATTTTTTCTTACCTCAGCTCTTACTGGAATTTCTGTTATGTTTATCATAATACCTGCCGGTTTCGGAAAAGGTTCTATTATTTACCCTGTTTTTAGCCTCCTGATGATATTATCCCTTATCGTTTCAGCTTTTCTGTACTTTACCGGAGAAACCTCATCTGTTGTTCTTTTCATAACCAGATTGGTAACCGGTTTAATGGCTTTATTGGTTCCGCTTTTAATATATTCCGGCATAATTCCGAACAAAATGCCTTCCCGTCTGTTTTTATTATTGCTTCTGCTTTTTACTGAGATTATTGGCAGATGCATATTTTATACAGGCTTTTACAAATCGGGATTATGAAAAATGAAAATATCAAGGATGAAAATAACTTACTGAAGGGTTATATCATGATGCTCTATTTCTCGGGCAGCATGGTAATGTTTGATCCTTCAACTGAATGCGTATATGATTTCTGGACTAAAGGTATGCTTAAGCAACTGCCTGTTTCGAGTCCTAATCCGGATTTTGTAAAAGCAGCTGCTTTGCTGAGGCAATCAACTGAGAGAGCACAAAATAAACATGAGCTTTTAAAAGAGGATTATCTCAGGCTTTTCTCAGGAATCGGAAAGCCCCTTGCTCCGCCGGTTGAATCGGTTTACAGGAGTGATGAGCATATTATGTTCGACAGAAATACTGAGGAAATAAGGAATATTTACAGGAAGCATTCATGGGAGTCAAAATTCAAAAACAAAATACCTGATGATCATCTTGGTATTGAGCTTTTATTTCTTACATATCTCATTGAGAAATACATAAATTCTCAGGCAATCCTCGAACGTCAGAGTCTTACAAACGAAATCGTTGAATTTATTCAGGAGCATATGTTATCATGGGTACCGCAGTGGAAGGATGATGTTGTAAATAATGCCAGCACATTAGCATACAGGGGGATTGCCCTTCTGGTTTCAGCTTCACTTGAAGATATAAAAAAGATAATCGGGGAGAACGCAAGAAAATGAAACAGGTCGGCAGGTGCTGGTTTTTTAGTACAGAGTTCTTGTCCGAATAATATTTCTAACTAAGTTTCAATTCTAATTTCTGACTACCATAAATAATTATGGGGAAAGAAGAATTATAAATTCGCGCAAGTAATAATGAGTCTAAATAGTGTTACAAAATTCAACAAGCTTTTTTACATCTTCAGGTCTGTCGAATTTAATACTGTTCTGGCGCATATACTGGCGTATTATGCTCTTTTTGTCAGGGAAATATTGAAGAAATTGCTTTTTTGTAATGAAGCTCTTCATTTCTCCATTTATTGAAATCCAGTAAAAATAATCATGTTTCAGATTGAGTTCCTCAAGGTTTTTCATCCTGAAAGGTTCACCAGTAGTACTCAGAAAACTGATATATGATGAGGAAGAGACTTCCGATTTCCCTCCATACGCTGCTGGTTTTGACGGACCCAATACCCTGCCGACATGTCGTACAAAAAGCGGAATCTTATCTTCAAGAGCCACTTCAAGAAATATTTTATTGTAAGGAATAAACTTCTTATCCTGAAGGTAGATTGTATCAACATTATCATAATTAAGCATTTCATAAACCTGCCCCCTTTGCAGGAACATCATTTTTTCAAGCACCATACTGTAATTGAGAATAAGAAAAATATCTTTACCTGTTTTCATTGCCACTTTGCCTACAGTAAAATCGGGAAACAGGTATTGTTCCGGATATTTTATGACCACCTCCTCTCCTTCCTGTGCTTTCAAAGGAAGAGAGAATAAGACAATAAATAAGATAAGACTTGTTATTATTAATTTTTTCATTGAAAATATTTTTTTCATTTCTTTTTGCATCTTAAAATCTGATTCAAAGTTAATAAATATATGACAATTAAACATTTAAAAAGTTTAATGAAGATCAGTTAAAAATGATTAAATTCCAGGTGAGTGGCGTATTATTCAGAAGTTGGGATTAAAGAAATTCTGAATTGCTCCGAAATAGAATTCTTCCCATCCCTGTTTTATATTCTCAAAAGCTTCGTCGGGGATGTTTGTATGTTCGAGTTTTACCAGCGAGTTTCCTTTTACCGGTTCGATTGTTATTGTAACAATTGATTGTTCAGGCTGATCGCCGAAATACCATTCCTGAACTACTTTTTTATTTTTCACAAATTCAATGTTTCTGCCTTCTATATCACCTTCCCACAGAGAAAATTCAGTTCCTGGTTCTTCTTTCATAATTGCCGGATAACCCGACCACAATTCAATAGTATAGGGATTTGTTATTGCTGCATACACATCGGAGGGCTCAGCATGAATGACGAAATTTTTCTTGAATGTTTTCATCTGGCTAAGTATTTTTCTGTTCGTATAACAAATCTTAATAAGTTTTGTTTTTATATTTCAGGTTGAGCTCTCCAGTCCGGCCAGATAACGTTCTGCATCTATTGCTGCCATGCAGCCAGAGCCTGCAGCGGTGACTGCCTGGCGGTACTGAGGATCCTGAACATCCCCTGCAGCAAAAACCCCAGGAATATTTGTTTTTGATGTGCCAGGAACAGTTTTAATGTAGCCTGTAGCATCTGTTTCAAGATATTTGCTGAATGGTCCTGAGTTTGGCGTATGACCAATTGCAAGAAAAATACCGTCAATTTTGATTTTCACTATTTCTTCTTTCGGTGTTCCTTTTTTCTTCACAAGGATGGCTCCTTCAACGCCCTCTTCCCCGAAAAGGTCTTTTACCTGATGTTCCCAGAGTATTTCAATATTAGGCGTATTAAGCACTTTTTGCTGCATTGCCTTTGAAGCTCTCAGCACATTTCTTCTCACAATCATATACACTTTTCTGCAAAGACCAGCCAGGTATGTCGCTTCTTCGCAGGCCGTGTCTCCACCTCCAACAACTGCAACATCTTTTCCACGATAAAAGAATCCGTCGCATGTAGCACAGGCTGAAACGCCTCGTCCGGCATACTTTTTCTCAGCTTCAATGCCAAGATATTTTGCAGTAGCTCCTGTTGCAATAATAACTGCATCCGCCAGAATGGTCTTCCGATCATCAATTACAACTTTAAGGGGCCGCTGTGAAAAATCTGCTGATGTTGCAATTCCAATTCTTATATCGGTGCCGAATCTTTCGGCCTGTTTCTTCATATTTTCCATCAGTTCAGTACCTGTAATACCCTCAGGAAATCCTGGAAAATTTTCGACATCGGTTGTTGTTGTCAACTGCCCACCCATCTCCAGTCCTGTATAGAGAACCGGTTTCAGGTTTGCCCTGGCAGCATATATAGCTGCAGTATAACCTGCAGGTCCTGAACCAAGAATAAGACATCTCACTTTCTCAACCTGCTCGGTTTCAGGCTCCTGCCTGCTTCCTTTTACCTCCAGCGGCTTGAAAATTTCCATATCATTTAATTTTTGCCTGTGCAAAGATAAGTAATGGAGCGAATAAAAATGTGTGATTTAAGTTACATATTAACAGGTTTTGAAGTAAAGACCCCCTTTCCCGTTTCCCTGCCCGGCTGACGCCAGTCAGCCGGGCCCCAGGGGGAAAAGTTTAAAGAATGTACTCACCCCCAACCCCCTCTCTACTCCGTAAAGAGGGGGCTTATAACCAAACCCCAGGGATAATGCCAGATGACATTAAAAGTGTATTGCAAAAAATTCAAATATTTCTGAAAAACAGACTACCACCATAATTTTCCCCCCGTGGGGGGAAATACAAAGGGGGGTCAGTTAATATTAAAAGGAAATACAAAGGGGGTCTGCTTACATACAAAGAAATATAAAAGAGGTCTGTTATTGCACAATAAAATATAAAGTGGGCTTGAAAAAATTTCAGGGCTGTCTAATAAGCTCCATTTTTCATCGATGAATCCCCGCCTTTACTACTGCAAAATCGGACAGGCCCTGATAGGGGAGTTATTAATATACAATATTTTAGCTTTTATGTTTTTATTATATATACCTGATATACACCTTTTTAGGTTGCCCTATTTTCAGGAAAGTGGTCATTATTTGGATGGACGCGGATTAACGCGGATTTTCAAACGCTGATTTTCGCGCATAATCTGCGGTAATCCGCGGTGCGAAGCATCTGCGGCTATCCGCGTGCCATTTCATTGCATTTCATCTCTAACAGGCAGGTACAAAAAGAAGATTATTAACACCTTAGGGCTGTATAAAAAGCCTCATTTTTATTTTCACCCCTGAATCACCTTTTCTGTTTTTTCTATTTCTTATGACCCCCTTTCACGTTTCAATGATTAATTAATCCCCTTTCTCATTTCCCTGTATCCTATGACCCCTTTCCCGTTTCAATGATTAATTAATCCCCTTTCTCATTTCCCTGTATCCTATGACCCC
>JBASIK010000196.1:0-2954 GCA_049654745.1 Bacteroidales bacterium | reverse complement strand
GGTTTAAAGACAGCATTAACATTTTATTTATACAAGTTGATACAGTATATACTATTTCCTCCTAGTCCAGCTCAACTGCTCCGGTATAAAGCTGATAGTATCTTCCGGCCTTTTCAAGAAGCTCTTCATGGGTGCCTTGCTCAATAATTTCGCCATGTTCCAATACTATAATCCGATCAGAATTCCGGACGGTAGACAGTCTATGTGCAATTACAAATGTGGTTCTGTCCTTCATTAGCCGGTCCATGCCACGATCTATGTATTTTTCAGTTCTTGTATCAACTGAACTGGTAGCCTCGTCAAGTATAAGAATAGGTACTTTTGATATAGCAGCTCGCGCGATATTGAGAAGCTGCCGCTCACCTTGGCTCAAATTAGCACCATCACCCTCCAATACAGTATCATATCCCTGGGGTAGTCTTTCGATAAAGGAATGAGCACAAGCTATCTTAGCAGCGGCAATAATTTCTTCATCAGTTGCATCAAGACGTCCATACCGAATATTCTCTTTGACTGTCCCGGAAAATAAATGGGTATCCTGAAGTACCATTGCTATATTGCTTCTTAATGAATCCTTTCTGATATTCTTAGTATTAATGCCGTCAATTAATATTTCTCCCTCTTCAATTTCATAAAACCTGTTGATCAGGTTCGTAATGGTTGTCTTCCCGGCGCCCGTAGATCCGACAAAAGCAATTTTCTGACCGGGTTTTACTGTTATTTTGATATTTTTCAGCACGGTCTTACCAGGAATGTATCCAAAAGTCACATTCTTTAGTACCACTTCCCCTTTTACCACCCATGCTCCTTCTGCCCGATTTGCTTCAGAGCAGATTTCAATTGCATCCTCCGGGTCTGCCGCTTCCGTTGTCTCATCCATTACTTCAAATACTCTTTCCGCCCCTGCCAATGCTGAGAAGATCGTGTTCATCTGCATGGATAATTCGCTAATAGGCCTTGAAAACTGTCTTGAATAGTTGATAAATATAGTGAGACCACCGATATCAAAATTGGATGTGAGGCACAGGATACCACCGGCTGTCGCAGAAATTGCATAGCTTACCTGGCTCAGATTACCCATTACAGGCCCCATAATACCACCGAAAAACTGTGCCTTTACTTGTTTTTTTTGCAGGTCATCGCTTAGAAATGCAAACTCTTCCATCGCTGTTTCTTCGTGGGAGAATACCTTTATGACTTTCTGCCCGGCAATAGTTTCCTCGACATACCCATTAACTGCACCAATCGCCTTCTGCTGATCTATGAAGTATTTTCTGCTTTGCTTTCCGATCATACCTCCGGCATAGATTAGCAAAGGTACTGTTAAAATAGTAATGACTGCCAGCAGCCAATTGGTGACAAACATCAGTGTAATCGTACCGACCAAGGTAAGGACACCTGAAAAAACCTGCACCATGGTATTATTAAGCATCTCGCCAACCGAATCAAGGTCATTCGTAAATCGGCTCATGATATCACCGTGGGTATGTGCATCATGGTATTTCAAAGGAAGTTTTTGTATCTTGCTAAATAGTTCTTCCCTGATTTTAAACAGGGCGTTTTGGGAAACTCCTATCATAATTCTCTGTTGCAGATAGATACATATGACACCGATAAAATTGATGCATGCCATAATTAGGATACCAATGACAAGGCTGTCTATTTTTTCTTCCACAGATAGCTCTGCAGATACCAGATTATTAATGATAGGCCGTAAAATATAGCTTCCGCCCAAACCGGACAAGTTGCTGCCCAATACACAGGCAAAAACAAACAGGATTTTAATTCTATCCCGCCCAATATAAGCAAGCAGCCTGTTAATGGTCGCCGATATGTTTTTCGGTTTGCCGCTTTTCATGCCGGCGCGTGGCACCCCAGGTCTTCCGAAACCGCCCGGTCTCCTCCCTACGGGACCGGCGTCGGTATTTATTGTTTTATTTCCATACCTGCGCAATAATGTTTCTTTTCTTTCTTCGCTGATACGACTCATGATGCTGCCACCTTCCTGTCCATTTGCGAGTAATAAATCTCAGAATAGGCTTCGCAACTTTGCATCAATTCCGCGTGAGTACCCATGCCGACAATCTTTCCATCATCGAGGACAATAATCCTGTCCGCATCGATTACTGAAGAAATCCTCTGCGCTATAATAATCTTTGTTGTCCCTTTCAACTCGTTCTTAAGGCTTTCCTTTATCTTTGCTTCCGTTGCTGTATCAACTGCACTTGTGCTGTCATCAAGAATCAGAATCTTCGGCCTTTTCAAAAGCGTTCTGGCAATGCATAGTCTCTGCTTTTGTCCGCCGGATACATTGACACCGCTCTGCCCAAGTTCAGTATCATACCCCTCCTCAAATGAAGATATAAATCCATGTGCTTGCGCATATTCTGCATATCGGTATATTTCATCATCATTCGCATCTTGGTCGCCCCATTTGAGATTTTCTTTAATCGTACCTGAAAACAGTAAGTTTTTCTGGAGCACTATACCGACCCCGTTACGAAGGTTCTTTAGCGCATAGTCTTTCACATTAACGTCATCAACCAGCACTTCTCCCCGGTCAACATCATATAATCTGGGAATCAGCTGCACAAGGCTTGATTTTCCGCTGCCGGTTGAACCGATGATGCCGACAGTCTCACCCGGGTTTATCACAAGGTTGATATTCTCCAGAACCCATTTTTCATTGTTTTTATAGTATTTAAAATAAACTCCCCTAAATTCGATTTTGCCGTATTGAACAGCAATATCCTTATGCAGTGCTTTCTCGTCTGCTAGGTCGATGTCTGTACAAAAGATTTCATTGATACGCTTTATAGATGCAAGTGTTCTGGAACTGTTCAAAATAATGAAGGAAATCACCATCAGCGATATGAGAATCTGGACAATATAATTTATAAATGCAGTCAGAACGCCGGAAGTCATGCCACCTGCAACAATCTGATTTCCGCCAA
>JBASIK010000195.1:0-38651 GCA_049654745.1 Bacteroidales bacterium | reverse complement strand
TAAATTCGTCTTGTTTTAATCTTATTGTTAATAAAATAACAATGTTTTTTAATTAACAATAATTTATTATTTTTGTTCAGAAGATTTTATCACTGATGAAAAAGAACGAAAAGGCAACCGATGCTATTATCAGCAGGTATAAAGCTGGCAGAAGGGATGATCTTATTCCGCTTCTTCAGGAAATTCAGGAAGAAACAGGTTTTCTGTCGGAAGAAGCAATAAGAAAAGTGGGAAAATTGATGAGGCTGAGTACCACAAAAATATACGGACTGGCAACTTTCTACGATCAGTTCAGGTTTACTCCACGTGGTAAATATCATCTTGTAGTGTGTAACGGAACTTCATGTTATCTGAATGGTGCAGGTGCAATAGTGGGAAAGATTAAGGAAGAACTTGGCATTGAACCGGGTGAAACAACACGCGACGGCAAATTCAGTTATGAGCTGTCGAGTTGCATGGGAGGATGTATCCATGGCCCGATCCTTATTGTCAATGGAAAATACCATCTGAAGTTAAAGCCCGAGCATATACAATCAATAATTGAAATGCTCAGAAAAGAATCTGAAAATCTGTAAAATGCCCGACAGAGATGGAGAATATTAAGAAATTCCTGATTGACAGAGTCTTGCTTTTTGAACATGAGACACTTCCGGATGAGACCGAAAAAGTTCTCAAAAAAATACGCAGGGAAAAGTATGAACATCCGGTAATATATATCTCTTCGGGAACAGGACGTATTATATCGGGCGCAGAAAGTACTTACATTGCAGCTAAATCTTATTTTTCTTCAAGAAACTCTGAGGCACAGATAATTAATACAGGTTGTTCGGGACCTTTAAATTTCGAACCTTTTATCTGTATCCAGCTTCCGGGAAAGAATAAACTATTTTTCAGGAACATAACAGAAGAAAAAGTTGAACCACTGCTCGATGGAGTTTTTCACAATGACATTCCTGAAGAAGATATCGTTGGACAGAAGGGCTCAAAAGATTACGGGATGTGGCCAGGAATACCATTTATTGAGGAGATTCCCTTTTTTGCAGGGCAGAAAAGAATAGTTCTGGGCAACTGTGGTTGCTACGACCCTGAAAGTATTGAGGAATATATTGCGAGGGGCGGTTACCGCACATTCATTAAAACTATCAGAAATTATACTCATTCAGAAGTTTGTGATATAATAGAGAGGAGTGGTTTGAGAGGTCGCAGTGGCGGAGGCTATCTGACAGGTGCAAAATGGAAAAGCGCTCTCAATACCAGTGCTTCTTCCAGATATCTTATCTGCAATGCAAAAGAGAGTGACCCCGGTGCTTTCGTCGCAACGACAATCCTCGAAAGCGATCCTCACCGCCTGATAGAAGGTATAGCTATTGCAGCATATGCTATCGATGCTACCACAGCAATTATCTATCTCAAAGCGGGCACAGGCATTGCACGTAAACGTATTACGAAAGCTCTTGAAAAGGCAAGAGAATACGGAATAACGGGTCATAACATTTTTTCAAGTGGATTTAACCTTGATATCCAGGTACGTACTGATCCGGGTGCCTTTGTTTGTGGTGAAGAAACCGCCCTTATTGCCAGCCTTGAAGGAAAAAGAGGTATGCCGAGGTTGAAACCTCCGTACCCAGCTAACTATGGACTCGCAGGTAAACCAACAGTCATAAATAATGTTGAAACTTTGATGAATGTAGCTCTTATAATGGAAAATGGACCTGACTGGTTCAGAAGCATTGGCACTGAAAAAAGTAAGGGAACAAAAATCTTCTCTGTATCGGGCAAGGGAAGATATACTGGAGTAGTTGAGGTTGAAATGGGTACGACAATTAGATATATTGTAGAGAAAATTGCTGACGGAATCAGGGATGGTGGTCAATTCAAAGCTGTTGAAATAGGAGGTGCCTCGGGGTATTTTATTGATGAAGCCTCGCTCGATACAGTGGTAGATTATGAAGTGATGAAGGAGAAAGGTATTGGCATGGGAGCAGGAGGATTCGTCATAATAGATACCTCAACATGCATTGTGGATTTTGTTAAATATTACATGGAATTTATTCATAATGAAAGTTGCGGTAAATGTATACCTTGCAGGGAAGGTACGGCCAGAATGTTTGAAATTCTTGAGAGTGTCATAAGAAAGCCTGAAAGAGAAGATTCATTTACCACACTCGAACGCTTCAAGGGTGTCATGCAGCTTGAATCTATTGCATCGGTGATGAAAGATGCTTCACTGTGCGGTCTCGGTCAGACAGCACCTAATCCGTTCCTCAGTGCCCTTGAGAAATTCCGCGATGAATTCGAAGAACATATCTTCGACAGAAAATGCAGGGCAAATGTATGCAGGGGATTAAGGACATTTGTAATTGATGTTGAAAAATGCACTGGCTGTACGGTTTGTGCCACCAGATGTCCTCAGAATGCTATTTACGGAACCAGGCTGCAGCCATTCTTTATAGTTGAGGAAAAATGCTCTGGCTGTGGCATCTGTTATGAAGTTTGCAAATTCGGAGCAGTGATAATCAAATAAGAAGGGATATGTTGTTCTCAATAACGGTCAATAGCAGGAAGATAACAGCAGAAAAGGGCGAGACAATTCTTTCGGCTCTTAACAGAAACGGTATAAACATTCCCACCCTCTGCAGGATGAAGGATTTTACTCCTACAGGCGCATGCAGGCTATGTGTGGTGGAGGTAGAAGGCAGGGAAAACCTGGTTACAGCCTGCTCCGAACCTGTAGAAGAATGGATGAACATCAGAACACATTCCCCGCGGGTGATTAAAGCCCGAAAGACAATAGTGGAACTGCTTCTCTCAAAACATCCCGATGAATGCCTCTTCTGTGTAAACAATCTCGACTGTGAACTTCAGAGACTTGCTGCTGAGCTTAATATAAGAGAAAGGAGAATAAAGGGCAGGAAGATAAAACCCGGCATTGACCAGTCGGGTCAATCCATAGTGAAAGAGCTTTCGAAATGTGTTCTGTGCGGCCGGTGCGTCAGGGTTTGTGAAGAATTAGTTACGGTGTCCACACTCGATTTTATAAACAGAGGTCAGAAAACACGTGTCGGGACATCAATGAATCAGGATCTTAATTTTACGAGTTGCATAAACTGCGGACAGTGCGTGAATGTGTGTCCTACCGGAGCCCTCCATGTGAAACAGAATATTACTGAGGTTCAGGAATACCTCAGCAACCATGATTATCTGAAAATAGTGCAATACTCACCACTGGTCCCTTTGGCTGTTGCTGAAGAACTCGGCATCAAGGCACCGAAAGATATTGACAGGATACTTAATGGGATACTGAAAAAGATAGGATTCAACAAAGTCTTTCTTACAGGAACCGGAACCGACATAATGATAGAAGAGCTGGCAGAAGAAATACTTAAAAGAACAGATGCGACTGACCAAAGCCCTCTGTTCGTTTCAGCCTGCCCGGCGTGGGTAAAATATGCGGAACAGTCATTGCATGATGAACTGGAAAACCTTTCAAAACTTAAGCCCCCCCAACAGATTACCGGATCCCTTATAAAGACAATTCTTTCAAAACAATTGGGCATCAAACCACAACAGATATATTCCGTGTCGGTTACGCCATGTACGGCGATGAAGTTCGAAGCACGTCGCGATTCAATGATGACAAAGGGAATTTGTGATGTCGATTCTGTTTTGACTGTCAGAGAATTGGTGAAACTGATAAGACTGTACGGAATAGATGTTTCAGGTACTGAAGGCGAAGCTGCCGACGAACCGCTCAACGTCCGGAGCGCTCTGTCGGTTCTTGCGGAGGTTTCCGGAGGAATTACCGAGAGCATAGTCAGGAAAATATTCTTCAGACTCACTGGCAAGGATGCCGACAGGAAGATGTTCCGTAACATCAGAAGCGGTGGCTCTTTCAGGGAAGCAGAATTTGCTCCCGGCGGCAAGAAAATTGCAGTTGCAGTTGTAGATGGACTCTCAGGCCTGCCACGTCTTTACCAGTCAATTGCATCGGGCAGGAAGTATCACATTGTTGAGGTAATGGTTTGCCCGGGTGGCTGTGTGAATGGTGCCGGACTGCAGGTGTGCATGTCGAAAGAAGAGCTTAAAAACCGCGTAAAACAGATTTACCAGACTGAAGAGTCCGACATCCTTCAGATTGAGACGTTTTCCAGACATCTGGCAGATTTCCGTGGAAAATATCTTGATAAAGATGAACTATTGAAGGATAAAAAAATTCTGCACACTTATTTCAGTAAAAGAGATGTTCTGTTGTAATGTTTTACTAAAGAAAAGATCATGCTTGTTTATACCATAAAAGAACTCTGCCGTACATGTTACACCTGTGTCAGGGAGTGCCCTGCAAAAGCTATCAGGATAGCGGGAGGACAGGCCGAAGTTATTGCCGACAGGTGTATAGCTTGCGGTAACTGTACCAAAGTGTGCAGCCAGGGAGCAAAAGTGTTTCTTAAGACTACCGATAGGGTAGAAGCTCTTCTTAAGAAAAACGACAGAACAGCAGCAATAGTGGCTCCAAGCTTCCCTGCTGAGTTTTCTGAAATAAACGATCACAGAGTACTTGTTGGGATGATCAGGGCACTAGGTTTCAGCATTGTTGCAGAAGTGTCATTCGGAGCCGACCTTGTGGCCCAACGTTTCAGAAAACTTATTGAAGAAGGAAACAAATATTATATAACATCCGACTGTCCATCCATTGTTAACTACGTAAGATATTACCACCCATCACTTGTTGACCGGCTGGCCCCAATCGTTTCACCTATGGTTGCCGCCTCAAAAGTAATAAGAAGAAAGTATGGCAGTGATTTAAAGGTAGTATTTATTGGCCCATGTATAGCGAAGAAAGCTGAGAATTCAGAGATTGATGAAGCAATAACTTTTGTCGAGCTCAGGGAACTGTTTGAGCAGAAAGGTATTAATCAGGAGAATACCATGCCTTCAGATTTTGATCCACCTGAAGGTGGACGAGGAGCTATTTTCCCTGTAACAAGGGGACTTCTTCAAACTGCCGATATCGACGATGATGCTGTAAATGGGAATATTATTGCAGCCGAAGGAAGAATTGACTTTCAGAGTGCGTTGAAGGAACTTGAGGCAGGGCTTGTACAGGATTGCCATATGGAACTGCTTTGCTGTGAGGGTTGTATCATGGGTCCTGGTTTGTCGAAAAATGGAAGCCAGTATAACCGCCGTTCACTTGTTGCAGGTTATGCCCGTAAGAAGATGATTAAACTCGATCGACAGGAATGGCTGAGAAATCTGGAAGAGTTTTCATCACTCGACCTTTCAGCAAAATTCTACCCTGAAGATCACCGCGTTATCTCGGCAGAGGAGGAGATTGATGTAAGTGATATATTGGCATCAATGGGCAAGATAACAGAGAAAGACCACCTTAACTGCGGTGCATGCGGATATGAAACATGCGTTGAACATGCAATTGCCATAAAAAAAGGACTGGCAGAGTCGGAGATGTGTCTGCCATGGACTATCGAAAAGCTTCATAAATCGGTGAAAGAACTGGAACTTTCAAACGAAAAACTTAGTACAATGCGCCAGGCGTTGAAACAGTCTGAAAAACTGGCACATATGGGACAACTATCTGCAGGTATAGCACATGAACTGAATAATCCGCTTGGAGTGGTGATAATGTACAGTAACATTCTTCTTGAAGAGTGCGCACCCGACGACCCTGTAAGAGAAGACCTCAAGCTTATCGCAGAACAGGCAGCAAGATGTAAGAAAATTGTTTCCGGACTGCTTAATTTTGCACGCAAAAACCAGGTCAGTCATCAGGAAGTGGATGTGAGGGAAATTGTCGACCATAGCCTGGAAAGCCTTATAATACCAGAAAATATTAAGGTTATTATTGAAGATAAAATGACCCAGCCTCAGGCTATGCTCGATCCTGAACAGATGACCCAGGTAATAACAAACCTTGTGAAGAATGCTGTTGATGCTATGCCTTCGGGAGGAGAAATAAGAATAAGACTCGAAGATTTACCTGAAGAAATTATGATAACCGTAAGCGACACAGGAACTGGAATAAAGGAAGAGTTCAGATCAAAGATTTTTGAACCTTTCTTTACTACCAAAGGTATAGGGCAGGGAACAGGACTTGGTCTTGCAACTGCTTATGGTATAGTAAAGATGCATAAGGGACAGATTACCCTTCAGTCGAACGATGACCCTGCAAAAGGACCTACGGGTACAAGTTTCAGAATAGTGCTTCCAAGAAAAAAAGAATAATTATAAAAAACATGAATAAAGGTGATTACACAGTACTGGTAGCAGATGATGACCCCGATTATCTTTTTCAGACCGTAAAGGCTCTTGAAAAAGCTGGTTACAGGGTCGATGGCGTGGAGAGTCAGGCCGAAGCCGAAGCATATATAGCAACGCATAAACCTGATATTGCAATATTTGACCTGATGATGGAGAATGACGATAGCGGCTTTATCCTGTGCTACAAGCTTAAGAAGAGATACCCGGATGTACCGGTAATAATTGCCACAGGAGTTGCACGGGAGACAGGCTTTATCTTTAGCCTCGATACCCGCAACGAAAAGGAATGGATCAAAGCCGATTCTTATCTTGAAAAGGGCCTGCGGCCTGAACAGCTCGACAATGAAATAATGAAACTTTTAAATCTGTAATATGGCAATTCTTAAAGTACTGGTCGTGGACGATGAACCCGGAATAAGGTCGGGAGTTGCGAGAATACTGAATAATTTCAGGGTAACCTATCCGTTTATGGATGAGGATTATACATTCGAAGTCATTGAGGCAGCAACAGGAGAAGAAGGTATTTCCATTATTGAAAAAAAACACCCCGACATTATTCTTCTAGATAATAAATTGCCCGGAATTCAGGGTGTGGATGTACTGGATTATATCCGCAACAATAACCTTGATATTGTAGTGGCAATGATAACGTCGTATGCTTCTCTAGACGTAGCGGTAAAAGCCACTCACAGCGGAGCCACCGATTTCATACCCAAACCATTCACCCCGCAGGAGCTTAAATCGAGTATGGAGCATATCACAAAACAATTATACCTTAAAAGAATAACTCACCGGCTCAACGAGGAAGGGAAGAAAGTCAGATACCAGTTCCTCTCAGTCCTGTCGCATGAACTGAAAGCACCTCTTAATGCAATTGAAGGCTACCTGGTGATGATGAAGGAAAAACAGCTTGGCGATAAAATAGATGATTATGCAGTACCAATAGAGAGAGCCTTGAGAAGGATTCAGGGAATGAGGACGCTTATTATGGATCTGCTCGATTTTACAAAGATAAAACTTCAAAGAAGGGAAGACAGATTGCAACCTGTCGACCTTGCAGAGATAGCATCCGATTCAATAGCAACCGTTAGGCCTTACGCCATACAGAAAGAGGTTGAGATTAAACTGGATAAAAAATCCGATGCAACAGTTCTGGCAGATCCTGGTGACATGGCAATAATTTTCAATAACCTGATTTCCAATGCTGTAAAATATAATGTCGAGGGGGGGGAAGGTTGAAATAATTCTGGATAGTACAGACGACGAGGTGATAGCAGTGTTCGCAGATACAGGTATCGGAATAAGACCTGAAGATAAGGACAACCTTTTTACTGAGTTTGTCAGAATCAAGAGGGAAGAAATAAAAGATGCAACAGGCAGCGGGCTGGGACTTTCAATAGTAAAAAAAGTAACAGATCTTTATAAAGGCACCATAAGCGTTGAAAGTGAGATAGGCAAAGGAAGTATATTTACAGTGAGATTACCAAAAAATAAATCTGGATTCAATGATGCAAAACATGAAATTACCTGGAAAAACAGTTGAGAGGCTCAGCGAGTACAGAAGAATTCTGCTGAATCTGCTTGCTGAAAAGAAGAATTATATCTATTCTTACGAACTGGCAGCACTGCTTCACATTACCGCTGTTCAGGTAAGGCGCGACCTTATGCTGATAGGCTATTCTAGCGGGGCAAGGAAAGGTTACGACATAAGGGAACTGGTCGAAACAATAGGAAGAATAATAGACAGTGAGGAAGGACTTAATGTGGCAATAGTGGGTATGGGCAACCTTGGAAGAGCAGTTGCTTCTTATTTCAGAGGGAAACGCTCCAAACTGAACCTTGTGGCTTCATTTGACAACGACCCGCAGAAAATCAATAAGGTAATCTCAGGTGTGAAATGTTTCGATATCAAAACGATGGAACAAACTATAAGAGATCTGAACATTTCAATAGCAATCCTTACTGTTCCTCCCGATGCAGCAAAAAACACTTGCGATGAGATTGTCAGATACGGTATACGTGGAATCCTCAATTTTACAACAGTGTCCGTTAAGGTTCCGCCTGATGTTTACCTTGAAGAGTATGATATGATAACATCAATTGAAAAAGTTGCCTATTTTGTTAAGGAAAATCTGAAAACCCAGGGTTAAGAGATGAAAGTTTTCAGAGGCTTTGAAGGTGTCGGCAGATTCAATAACCCGGTTGTTACAACTGGTTCGTTCGACGGTGTACATATCGGACATAAAGCAATAATCAACCGGCTCAAGCGCCATGCAAGCATCATAAGAGGTGAAACGTTGCTTATTACATTCTACCCGCACCCACGAAAAGTACTTTACCCGGAAACTGAAGGGAAAAACCTCCGGCTCATTACAACACTTGAAGAGAAAATCTATCTTCTTGAAAAGACAGGGCTTGACAATGTAATTATTGTAGAATTTACTCCTGAGTTTGCAAAAACCACCTGTGAAGAATTCGTCAGAAAATATCTGGTTGAGACAATTGGTGCAAAAGTTGTTGTTGTGGGTTTTAACCACTACTTCGGCTGGCACAGGCAGGGTGATTTTCATTTTTTGCAGGAACTGGGCAGGAAATATGGATTTGAAGCAGAAGAGATACCCGAACAGGAGATAGAACATGAAGCAGTAAGTTCCACACGTATCAGAAAAGCTATTAGCGAAGGTTATATACAACGCGCTAATGCTTATCTCGAAAGCTTCTATATGATTACGGGACAATTGACTGAAACAAAAGAGTTTGAATTAACAGGTCATAATTTCTTCAAGGTGCATATTTATGATAAGGAAGACAAACTTGTCCCCCCTCCCGGAATTTATGCAACCAGTATTGAGAAGGAAAAGAGAAAAGTCAGAGGTCTGGTTCTAATAACAGGAAAACAGGAAACCGAAAAAGAAATCTATTTTCATCCACTCGATGATTCAATAAACTTTGTATTAGAAAAAACGAGGATACTTTTTCATAAGAGAATTACTGAGGAGATTGAAGTTAAGGACCAGAAAATCCTCATTAATTCACTTGGCAGGGCAATCAGGGAAACAGAAGAGCTTATTTATTGAATTTTGTATATTTAACCTGTGCTATTTTTCATTTTTTCGAATGTTTTATTGGCCGTTTGCTAAGTTGTTTTTCATTCTCATGTGTCCTTTTCAAAGGGTTAATTGGTCACAGCTTTTTTATTTCTGATAGTCAGCGTATTTGAATGGAACATCATGTACAGCATTTACCATTAACTTCAATTATATGATTAATGAAAAGCTAATAAACCCTGAAAGTATTGTTGTTGTTGGAGGGTCGGAAGATATTACCAAGGCAGGGGGGAAAGTTCTGAAAAATTTAAAGGATGGAAGATTTAAAGGAAATCTTTTTGTTGTGAATCCCAGAGCAGACTCAGTTCAGGGTCTTGTTTCGTATCGTGATATATCGCTTATTCCCCGGTGCGACCTTGCCATTATAGCAATACCTTCGAAGTTTTGCCTGCAGGCTGTCGAGACTCTTGCACTGGAGAAAGATGTCAGGGCTTTCATTATTCTTTCCGCTGGCTTTGGGGAGGAGAGTGAGGAAGGGAAGGTGCTCGAAAAGAAGATAGCAGATATTGTGAGTTCGGTGGGCGGGACACTGCTGGGGCCCAACTATATCGGACTCCTGAATATGAACTACAGCGGAGTATTTACCACACCAGTTCCTGAGCTCAGGACTGACGGAGTGGAACTTATTTCGGGTTCCGGTGCCACGGCGGTTTTTATTATGGAGATGGCAATGCCTCACGGAGTACCGTTTGCAGGAGTATGGTCGGTGGGCAACAGTGCCCAGACAGGGATTGAAGATATACTTGAATACTTAGATTATTCATACATAGAAGGAAAGAGCCCGAAAGTCAAGCTTCTTTATATTGAGAATATTAATAATCCTCTGAAGCTGCTAAAACATGCTTCTTCTCTGGTGAGAAAAGGATGCAGAATTGCTGCATTGAAAGCAGGTGTTTCGGAGGCGGGGATGAGGGCAGCCTCTTCGCATACCGGTGCTATGGCAAGCTCCGATATGGCTTATGATGCACTCATGAAAAAAGCCGGAATAATCAGATGCCACAGCAGAACCGAACTGGTTGCTGTAGCCTCAGTTCTTCTGAACAAAATACCAGATGGGAAGCGTGTTGGAATAATAACCCATGCCGGAGGACCAGCAGTAATCCTTACAGATATACTTTCGAAATCAGGTATTGAAATTCCCTCACTTTCCGGCCCTGCTGCCGAGAGGTTAAAAGAGAATCTTTTTCCTGGATCTTCTGTGGCAAACCCTGTTGATTTCCTGGCAACTGGCACAGCACAACAACTCGAAATGATAATAGATGCTTGTGAAAACGAATTCAGCAACATCGATGCCATGGCTGTCATATTCGGCAGTCCTGGACTTTTTCCGGTAAATGAGGCTTATGATGTGCTTCACAAGAAAATGCGATCATGTAAAAAGCCCATATATGCCATACTTCCTTCAGGCATCAATGCAAGAAAGGAGATGGATGAATTCGTTGCGAGAGGGAACATATATTTTTCTGATGAGGCAATCTTTGGTAATGCCTTTGCATCGGTAATGAATCGTCCCGTTCCTGAAATGGGTAAAGAAACGGTTTACAGTGTCGACAGAAAAAAGATACGTGAAATTATCGATTCATCGCCTGCCGGTTATCTCGATCAGACAGTTGCTGATGAGTTGCTGCTTGCAGCAGGCATAGAAACTGCACCTGCACGGTATGTGAACAGGGCCGTAGAGGTTGATGAGGCTTTGGGACAAACCGGTATTCCTGTAGTTATGAAAGCTGTAGGGCCCCTGCATAAGAGCGATGCTGGCGGAGTGGTGCTCAACATCACCGATTCAGAAACTGCATTAAAAGTATTCAACCGTCTGATTGCTATTGAAGGCTGCAAAAAAGTGCTTGTTCAGAAATATATTTCTGGCACAGAACTTTTTGCAGGGCTGACCTTTGAAAAAAACTTCGGGCATCTGCTGCTTGCAGGTCCTGGAGGTATTTTTGTGGAAGTAATTAAAGATATCTCCTATGCCCTTGTTCCGGTGTCGGAACAGGAGGCATTAAATATGATTAAGTCACTGAAGGGCTATCCCCTCTTTAAAGGAATAAGGGGAAAAGAGGGTGTTAACGAAAGGAAGTTTGTTGAAGTACTTTGCAGGCTCTCTGAGCTTGCTGAAGCAGCTCCTGAAATCTGCGAACTTGACCTGAACCCCCTGATTGGAACTAAAAATTTCGTTATAGCGGTTGACGCACGAATAAAAATTGAAAAAAATTACTGAAATGTGATATCCGGATTCTACAAATTAAATAAACCGTGAGAGAGGGTTAATATTTTTTAATAAATATGTAAAATGCTGATAATTAATTAAAAGTTGATAAATGGCAGGTTTGAAAAATAATAAAGTTTATAATTTTAAGCTTCCAATCTGTAAAAATTTATGACATTACAAAACGACAAAAAAACTGAAATTCCCCTCGCACCTGAGTATTTAAGGGAAAAGCTGAGAGAGCACGAAATAGATGATCCTGCAACTGCAAGCATAAGGGAAGTAATCAGACTTGTTAACAAGATTGAGAGAGAAACAGGCATCAGTTATATCAGAATGGAGATTGGGGAGCCAGGGCTGCTTCCGCCGGAGATTGGTATAGATGCTGAGATTGAGGCATTAAAAAAAGGTGTCGGTGCCCTCTATCCCAACATTGATGGAATCAGACCTTTGAAAGAAGAGACATCAAGATTTCTCAAGCTATTTCTTAACATAGATGTAAGTCCCGAAGGCTGCATTCCCACGGTGGGCTCTCTTATGGGGAGCATGCTCTGTTTCCTGGTTGCAAACCGCAACGACCACACTAAAGAAGGTACCCTCTTTCTCGATCCGGGCTTTCCTGTTCATAAACAACAGGTTAAAATGCTGGGTCACGACTACTATTCTTTTGATGTGTACAATTACAGAGGCAAGAAGCTGAAGGACAAGCTGGAATCTTATCTTACGGGAGGAAAAATATCATCAATACTCTATTCCAATCCAAACAATCCTACCTGGATCTGTTTAACCGAGGAAGAATTGCAGATTATCGGTGAACTTTCCGATAAGTATGATGTTATAGTGATTGAAGACCTGGCATATTTTGGTATGGATTTCAGAAAAGACTACACTGTCCCGGGCGTACCACCTTACCAGCCTACAGTTGCACACTACACGAAGGATTATATAATCCTGATCTCAAGTTCTAAGATGTTCAGTTATGCTGGCCAGAGGATAGGACTTATGGCAGTTTCCGACCATCTTTTCAACAGAAGATACCCTGATTTGCTCAGATATTTTAAATCTGATAACTTTGGGCAGGCACTTATTTACGGAGCGCTATACGGATTAACTGCTGGCGTGACACATTCTGTACAATATGGTCTGGCAGCCCTGCTTAAGGCGGTCAACGACGGAAAGTACAGATATGTTGAAGATGTAAAGATTTATGGCGAAAAAGCAAAGATAATGAAGCAGCTTTTTCTTTCGAACGGGTTTAAAATTGTTTACGACAAAGATATTGACGAGCCCATAGCCGATGGCTTTTATTTTACAGTATCATATCCAGGTATGCCGGGTAGCAGGCTCCTTGAGGAACTCTTGCGTTACGGAATGAGCGCCATATCTCTGAGAATCACCGACAGTGAACGCACTGAAGGATTGAGAATTTGCGTTTCGATGGTTCATAAAAACCAGTTTGATGAGCTTAAAAAGAGGCTTGAAAAATTTCATATGGATCACCCTGTAAATAATTAAATTACAGTAATAATGGCAAAGATTAAAGGTAGCATTGTGATTGAAGTGGAAAGGTGCAAGGGATGCGAACTTTGTGTGGTGACGTGTCCTACAGGCACAATAGCCCTTGCCACGGAGGTTAACAGCAAGGGCTATTATTATGCTTATCCGGCTAATCCGGATACATGTAACGGATGTACAAATTGTGCAGTGGTTTGCCCCGACGGAGTAATAACAGTTTACAGAAAGAAAATCTGAATATATGGAAAAAGAACTCAAACTGATGAAGGGTAATGAGGCAATAGCCGAGGCTGCGATAAGAGCAGGTGTGGATGCATATTTTGGTTATCCCATTACTCCTCAGAGTGAGATACTTGAGTACCTCATGGAAGCTAATCCTTACGAAAAGACGGGGATGGTTGTTTTGCAGGCAGAAAGTGAACCGGCAGCTATCAATATGGTATATGGCGGTGCAGCCTGCGGAAAAAAGGTAATGACAACATCTTCTTCCCCGGGAATAAGCCTGATGCAGGAAGGCATATCATACATTGCAGGAGCCGAGCTCCCATGTCTGATAGTAAATGTTGTAAGGGGAGGCCCCGGACTTGGTACAATACAGCCTTCACAGTCGGACTATTTCCAGGCATGCAAGGGCGGTGGCCATGGCGATTATCATCTTCTGGTACTGGCACCTGCCTCAGTGCAGGAAATGGCCGACTTCGTCGAACTGGCATTCGACCTGGCATTTAAATACCGCAATCCAGTTATGATCCTTTCCGACGGAGCCATAGGCCAGATGATAGAAAAAGTTTATCTCAAACCTTACAGGGAGAGGGAAAAAACTCTGCCTGAGTGGGCAACCACAGGAAAACCGCCAACAAGAGAAAGAAATATCATAACATCACTCAATCTCGATCCATACCTGCACGAGAAACATAATCAGAAAATTCAGGCGAAATACCGTGAGATGGAAAAGAAAGAGGTCCGTTTTGAGGAATTTCAAACAGAAGATGCTGAATATCTTTTTGTTGCATACGGAACAAGCTCCAGAGTCTGCCAGAAAGCTGTTCAGCTTGCCAGAACAGAAGGAATTAAAGCCGGACTGCTCCGGCCGATAACACTATATCCTTTTCCTTCAGTAAGAATAAATGAACTTGCAGGAAGGATGCAACATATCATTTCAGTTGAGATGAGTGCCGGGCAGATGGTAGAAGATGTAAGACTTGCTGTGAACGGTCAGACTGAAGTCACTTATTTCGGACGTATGGGAGGGGTTATCCCCACCCCCGAAGAAGTTCTAGAAGATCTCAAATATAAAATCTAAAATAAAATGAAGGTAGTTACGGGTGATAAAGATATTATACAGCCAGAAAATCTGGTTTACAAAAGGTCCAGTATCCTGACTGACAAGCAGTTTTCCTATTGCCCGGGATGCGGGCATGGCACAGCCCACAGGATACTTGCCGAAGTGATAGAAGAGGAAGGCCTGCAACCGGTAACTGTTGGTGTATGCCCGGTAGGCTGTTCTGTTCTTATGTATGATTTTCTCGATATAGATATGCAGGAGGCAGCACATGGCCGCGCGCCGGCACTTGCAACTGCAATAAAACGTCTTCTACCCGACAGGTTTGTATTTACATACCAGGGCGACGGAGACCTTGCTGCAATAGGAACGGCTGAAACACTCCATGCCTGCAACAGGGGGGAAAACATCCTGATAATATTCATCAACAACGGAATCTACGGTATGACAGGAGGCCAGATGGCACCTACCACCATCCCTGGAATGGTTTCAACCACTTCCCCCTACGGAAGAGATGTGAAGACAATGGGTAATCCCTTGAAAATTACCGAACTCGTTGCTATGCTGCCGGGCACTTGCTATGTTACCCGGCAGAGCGTCCATACTCCCGCTGCAGTGAGGAAAACAAAGAAAGCAATAAAAAAGGCAGTTGAGTACCAGCGAAAGAATATGGGAACATGTTTTATCGAAATAGTATCTAACTGCCCCTCGGGTTGGAGAATGACTCCGGTTCAGGCAAACAAATGGATGGAGGAAAATATGTTCAAGTTTTATCAGCCGGGCGATCTGAAAGTGCCTCCCGAAGAACCAGAAAAATCAAAGAATGATAATGAGTAATAAATAAACTACTTATATGACCGAGGAAATACTTATTGCAGGTTTTGGCGGACAGGGTATCCTGTCGATGGGTAAAATAATGGCATATTCAGCTCTGATGCAGGACTTTGAAGTAAGCTGGATGCCTTCGTACGGGCCTGAAATGAGAGGAGGAACAGCAAACGTCACAGTTATAATCAGTACAGAAAGAATAAGTTCACCCATACTGAGGCAGTTCGACACTGCAATCATACTTAACCAGCAATCACTCGACAAGTTTGAAAAATCTGTCAAACCAGGGGGTATGCTCATATATGATGGCAACGGAATAACCAGACATCCCGAACGTAAGGATATTGAAATATACAGGATAGATGCCGCCGAAGAAGCTGCAAAGATGAAGAGCCCCAAGACATTCAATATGATTGTACTGGGGGGATATCTGAAAATAAAACCTTTGATAAAAATTGAAAATGTGATTGAAGGACTCAGAAAATCATTGTCTGAGCGTTATCATAAAATGATACCTGATAATGAGAAGGCTCTGATGAGGGGAATGGAAATAATCCGGAAGCTCAATAACTGACAGCAGGCTATTTTTCATAAAAATGCATCTCTCTGATGTATTTCCATACAGCGGGATGCAGAAAGTAAGACATATCTCTCTTTTCTCTTATTCCCTGCCTGATGAATGTGCCTGAAATTTCCATCAGAGGCGCATTTACAAATGTTACCTCAGCCTTTTTAAGAAGTTCGTCGAGCATGGGATTTGAAAGCCTGACGTAGTCTTTTCTGGGATAAACATATATGGGATATTTCTTTACCAGCTCTTTTGCATTTTTCCATTTATGAAGAGTGTAAAGATTATCTTCACCCATTATCAGGCAGAATTCATAATCAGGGTATTTCTCTTTAAGATATGTAAGAGTATCAATTGTGTAGGAGGGAGCAGGAAGCCGGAATTCAATATCAGATGCTCTGAATTTGTCATTGCCCTCTATTGCAAGTTCGACCATGTAAAGCCTGTCCCTGTCGGGCAGCAGTGTCTCTTTTTTCTTAAGTGGATTTTGAGGGCTTACAATAAACCATATCTGGTGCAGGTCGGTATATTCTGCCATATAACCGGCTATTGCAGTATGTCCGAGGTGAACCGGGTTGAAAGAGCCGAAAAATAATCCGATTTTTTTATTGCTGCTCATCCATTTAAAAAATTGTTTATGATGGAAAATGCCTCCTGTTTTGCTTTCTCAAGGTCGTCATTAACAACAATCCTGTCGAAAAAAACAGCAGATTGCATTTCGATGCCTGCTTTCTGTATCCTGATTTTGATTTTTTCCGGGGAATCGGTTCCGCGTTTTTTCAACCTCTCCTCAAGTTCTTCTATCGAGGGGGGCATAATGAAGAGTGACAGCGCCCTGTCGCCGAATATTTTCTTAAGAGAAATACCTCCTTTTACATCCACATCGAAAAGTACATGTTTATTTTTTACCCATATCCTTTCCAGCTCGCTCCGGAGAGTTCCGTAGAAGTGATTCTCGTAAACCTCCTCCCATTCAACAAATTCACCATTACTGATTTTCTTCTTAAACTCATCAACAGTGAGAAAATAATAATCTACTCCATTTTTCTCCTCACCACGAGGCTGCCTCGTTGTTGCAGAAACAGAAAATTCGAGATTTAGTCCGCTCTCAAGCAGATATTTTACGATGGTCGACTTACCTGCGCCCGATGGTGCTGAAATAATTACTGCTTTACCCT
The DNA here is from genome assembly GCA_049654745.1 of Bacteroidales bacterium. GTDB lineage: Bacteria > Bacteroidota > Bacteroidia > Bacteroidales > VadinHA17 > LD21. Next base: position 21,691 of record JBASIK010000195.1, on the reverse strand, counting down.
CTGGCATATTTTGCAGCTTAATTTCTGTTCATTATTTCATTAAAGAACATTAAGAAGCTGTTCTTTTATCTTTTCCAGGTCGTCTTTCATTGTAACCACCAGCTTCTGAATAGATGCATCATTGGCTTTGGCTCCAATAGTATTTATCTCACGTCCGATTTCCTGTGCTATAAAATTAAGCATCTTTCCATTTGATACCTCAGCCGACAGTGTCTCAAGAAAATAATAACAATGCTGCTTAATCCTTACTTTCTCTTCGTTAATATCAAATTTGTCGAGGTAGTAAATGATTTCCTGTTCAAACCTGTTTCTGTCAATCTTGTCGGGCTGAATGTTTTCTTCAAGCAAAGCCATTAGTTTTTCTCTGATTTTCATTATTCTCCCCGGCTCAAATTCTTCTATGCCTGAAAGTGATTCAATAATACGGTTAATTGAATTCCTGATGTCCTTTTCAAGGGCACTGCCTTCTTCCACCCTGTATTTGTCGAGCATGTCAATAGATTGGTCAAGAAGACTCCTCACGAGAGTCCATTCTTCTTCAGGTAATTCTGTCTTTTCCGTCTTCAGTGTCTCGGGGAATTTCATTATAACCGACAGAATTTGGTCGCTGATATTTATGCCAAGTTCATCGGCTATTTCTGATAGTTGCGAAAAATAATTTTTTACGGCTCCCCGGTTTATAACCGGAAGGAATTCCCCTTCAAAGATGTCATATGATATTATCAGGTCAATCTTTCCTCTTTCAAGCTTCTGTCCTACGATATTTCTTATCTCGGGTTCTTTTTCCTTTAACATCCATGGAAGTTTGGTGTTGATATCCAGTTGCTTGGAGTTGAGTGATTTAATTTCGACTGTTATTTTCTTCTGAGGTGTTTCAACAGATGCTTTACCGTAGCCGGTCATTGATTTTATCATGGTAAATTCTATTTTTCTTCTGCTAAGTTAAATCAAAATTCCTCGATATATGTGACAACCCTTTTCTTTTTCCACCTGCCGGTTTTGTAATAAAAGTATGATAATGAAAAGCCCACGAGCCAGCTGGCAGGTATTGACCACCATATTCCGGTTACTCCAAGTATTCCTGACATTATCCATGCGAAGGGGATACGTATTATCCATTGTGAAAGAAGCGTGATAACCATTGGCATGAATGAATCACCAGCTCCCCTCATGACTCCGCTGTAAATGAACATCAGAGTAAACATTATATAAAAAAGGCTTACTATTGTAAGGTACTGTGTTCCGATTCTGATCACTTCACCATCTTTTGTAAAGAGGCTTATGATATATTTCCCTGCAAGAATGATGAACAGAGTTGTGAAGAAGGTAACTGTGGCCATCATTTTCAGAGTCGAGGCGAGTCCGGTTTTAATCCTCTCCTCCTTGTTGGCTCCTATGTTTTGTCCGGTAAATGCCGAGATAGCCTGAGCGAATGACATAGCCGGCACTGTGGCAATTGCATCGAGCCTGCTTGCTACAGAGAATGCAGCTATAACATTGGTGCCGAATTTATTGACAATTCCCATAAGAACGAGCCCGCCAAGTGCAACGATTGTCTGCTGTATGCTGTTAGGAAGACCTATACGCAGACTCTGGAAGAATATATCCCTGTCGAAAATAAGACCGTTGATTTTTACATTAATAATTTTATGAGTTTTGTTAAGATATATTGCTGCAAGCAGGAACGCAATACCGTTTGATATCACTGTTGCATAGGCTGCACCGGCAATCCCCATTTTCAGAAAAGCCACAAATAATATGTCGAGAATTATATTTGCGACAGTTGCAATGATGAGGAAATAGAGAGGTGTTTTTGAATCACCCAGGCCTCTGAGTGCTGCACTGGTGCCGTTATAACCAAACATCAGGATAAGTCCGCCAATGAAAATATGAAGATACTGAATTGTCTGGGGCATGATCTCTTCGGGCAGTTTTAACAATCTGAGCAGTGGAGCACTAAAGATAAAGCCAATAACAGTGAGAAGTATCGAACCGAAGAAGGTTGAAATATACATCGTATCAATTGCCTTCTTAACCCGCACCATATCCCTTGCACCGAAATATTGTGAAATAACCACTGTAGTTCCCATTACCAGACCTATAACAAGAGAAATTAAAATGAAAACCACAGGAAATGATGCACCTACCGCAGCCAGTGCTTCTTTGCCGATAAAATTCCCTACTATAATGCTATCGGCAATGTTAAATAATTGCTGAAAAATGTTACCCAGAAGCATCGGTGCAGCAAACTGGAAAATTAGTTTTCCTTCCGGTCCTGATGTTAGATCCTTCATTTCAAATTCTGACGAACCGCAAAGAAAACTATTTATGAGCCATTCTCAAAATATTGATGAAGTTTTATAGCAGTCGGGCAGCTAACCGAAAACATGGATGATATCAACCAGCCAAATATTCATATTCACAGCAATTCTGAAACAGCCCTGTGTAAGAGCTGTTTTTTGTTTTTATATTAAAATTCCATTTTTTAACGTTATCAAATTATTGAGAGGAATGATAAAAACATTTATTTTTGGAAATTAAACAGGGGAAAATCCGATGAAGAACAACAAGTTTTATTTGAATTCAGCAGTAATTGTAATGCTTTTCAATACGATGCTTTTTCCACAGGAAATTCCTCAGAAAGTGATTAATGGCAAGACTATGCGTGATTCCCTGATACGGTTGGGTTACTATGTAAAACCTGAACAGGAACGCAAAGAGATTAAATTAACTCCTGAAGAAGCAATCAATTATCTGGAACAGAAATACAGGTCGGATATCTGGAAATTGGCTGAAGATCCTTTGCGTGTGGCAATAGGACAGCTTGTATTTTATGCGAAAAGCAAACCATTTGATTCTATACGGGTTTTCCTTGAGAGATATCCGTTTGATTCGGTTAATATCCCGCCAGAAAAATTTTTTATATTTGATTCGGTGACATTAAAGATTCCGAATATCGGGCTCACAGAACCATGGATGATCGATTCACTTGTGAAGGCAGATACGCTTGGAATAAAATATGCAGAAGCCGGAGCCGACACTATTGCCAGACCTGAAGCCGCTGTTTCAAAGCCATTAATAAGCATGAAAGATACAATACTTCTGATAGTTACTGACACCCTGAGTGAAGTAAAGGCTTTTGGTGATTATCATCCTTTTAAGGTTTTCCGGAGTTCTTTTACAGGTGATTCATTGTTGGCAGCGGTGAAGGCACTAACTGATTTTATTGAGGCTCGCGATTCCACAATTATTATGTTTAAAGGCGTTTCAGAAACAAATCTTCCTGTATGGCTTAATTCCAGGTCGGGCGACATGAAACGTTTCTGGCTCAGGAATGAGTATGATGATTCTGTAACAGTGTGGGTTGGCAGTGCAGGCAGGAATACAATTGGTCTGTACCTCGAGGAAGGGATAATGTTCAGAAGGCCATCAAAACATTCCAATATATACGATGCTCAGCTCGACATTAAACAGGTCGACACCAGGAAACTGCAACAGGTAAACAAGCTTTATGTAAAACCGCAGTACTGGAAATACCGTTCCGAAGCTGCATTCGTTTTCAACCAGGCAATGCTCACCAACTGGGTTAAGGGAGGGGAAAACAGTATCTCAACCGCAATGGATATTACTGGTTATGTCGATTATAACAATAAAGAACTAAAAATTACGTCGAACAATTTTGCGAGGTTAAAATATGGCCTGATAAAGTCGGGCGATGATCCGGTAAGGAAAAACCTCGACTTGCTTGAAACAAATTCAAAACTGAATCATAAAGCTTTCGGTAAATTCGATTTCAGTGCGACAATGCTGTTTAAGACTCAGATATCAAAAGGTTACAACTATCCTAACGATTCTGTCCCTGTTTCTAAATTCTTTAATCCGGCTGTGCTTACCTTAGGTATTGGTCTGGATTACAAGCCTAACAAGACAACATCAATTAATGTTGCGCCGCTTTCGTATAAAGCCACTTTTGTTCCCGACACTGCAACAATAGACCAGACAAAATACGGCGTCCCCAAAGACCGCAGGTCGATGCATGAGCCAGGTGGAAGCGTGCAGATAACAAATGAATTCAAACCTCTGAAAACAGTAACCATCACAAACAGGCTGCAGCTCTTTACCAACTACATTCATAACCCGCAGAATATTGACATCGACTGGGAAATGATTGCACAGGTAAAACTTAACTGGTTTACCGACCTGAGATTCAATACACATTTTATTTTTGACGACGACACAAAAACAGTTGTCAAAAACAAGGATGGTTCACCTGTTCTTGGTCCTGATGGTAAACCAAAAAAGAGTGCCCGGATACAATTCAAGGAATTGCTGGGCCTTTCGTTTGTGTTCAGGTTTTGAGATTTTTTCGAAAAAAGCTTGTATTCAGACAAGATCTTTCTGATAGATTCTGAATTTTTTCGATATACGGCCACCCACCCTCTCGAATTCAGCCCTCATCTTGGTGTTAGTCTCAAGGATGAGGTGGCTGTTACAGTATTCCATACCGTATTTTATTGCAGCCTCATAAAGTTTCAGGGCAAGAATTACATCCAGTCCCTGGTCGCGATACTCTTTCTTTATTCCTCCCAGAAGTGTCAGAAGACTTTTCGACCGCTTCAGCTCCCTCAGAATATAAATAAAACCGAATGGAAAGAGCTTGCCCTTTGCTTTTCTGATACCGTCGCTCATATCCGGAACAGCAACGGCAAAGGCTACTACCTCTTCACCTGCCTTGATCATAACAATGAAATGAGGATCAAGAATAGGTAGATATTTATTGGCAAGATCATTTTTCTCATGGTCGTCAAGAGGAACATAACCGTATATTTCACTGTAGGTTTGATTCATCAGCTCCAGTGCCGGAATTATGTAAGGTTTTAAATCCCTTTTTGAATTGAATTCCACTACTTCAAATGTTTCCAGCAGATTAAACCTATCCAGCACCCGCTGGTATATCTCAGGGAGCTTATCAGGAACGGGAGTCAGATAGTTGACAAGATCGACCTTCTTTACATATCCTTCTTTTTCTACCATCAAAGGCAGGTAAGGGGCATTTGTGGCTGCTGCAAGAAAAGGGGGATATTCAAAGCCCTCAATCTGAAAACCCTGCGGATCTTTATCAGAAAAACCGAGAGGACCCACAACTTTTGTCATACCTTTTTCTTTTGCCCATTGCTCAATCTTTTGCAGTAGTGCATGAACAACTTCCTGGTCTTCATAACATTCCATAAACGCAAACCGGCCATGTTTTTCATCATGAATCTGATTGTACAACCTGTGTATTATACCCATTACCCTTCCTGCAGGCTTACCGTTACGGTATGCCAGATACATTACTGTATCACAATGATTGAACGACTTGTTTTTTTCAGGATTGTACAGATCCCACTCATCCTGATAAATCGGAGGTAACCATTTTTTGTTGTTTTTGTGTACCTCTTCAGGAAGATAGATAAACTCTTTCACATCTCTTCTTGTCTTTACCTCCTTGATAATGATATCACTCATGATTGAAAAATATTAATTATTCAGCCAAGTAATAAAAATTTTTAATTGCAATTGTTATAAATATGGAAAAATTAAATTTTGACAAACAAATCTGTAATAACAAAAATGGCAAATATTATGCTGGCAATACCATTTGTTGTGGCAAAGGCTAAATTTACCCTGCTTATGTCATGAGGTCTGACAATGATATGCTGGTAAATAAGCAGCAATATAAAAATTGCTGCACCTGCCCAGAAAAGTATTCCTGACCTGCCGGCAATTCCTGCCGCAATAACAAAAAGTATTGTTAACACATGGAGAATCATAGAAATCAATAATCCTGTTTTTCTTCCTGTGAGTGCAGGAATTGAATGAAGGTTCATTGAACGGTCGAATTCGTCATCCTGAAGTGAATAAATAATATCGAAACCGCTAACCCACGTAAGTACAATAAATGAATAGATTACAGGCAGGAGGTCAAATCTTCCTGTTACAGAAATATATGCCCCGGTGGGTGCAAGGCTTAGACTGAGCCCGAGAATGAAATGGCATAAAACAGTAAATCGTTTGGTGAGGCTGTATCCTAAAATTATGAAAAGTGCAACAGGTGACAAAATAAGTGTCAATCTGTTTATCAGACCAGCCGAAATAATGAAAAGAATTGAGTTGATAACCACAAATATCAGTGCCGATTTTTTACTGATTATACCAGCCGGTATTTCCCTTGACGCTGTTCTGGGGTTCATTGCATCGAATTTTTCGTCGGCATATCTGTTGAATCCCATGGCAGCATTGCGTGCAAAGACCATACACAGAACAACCAGAAGAAGTATTCGCAGACTGAAACTGTATTCTTCACGGGATATTGCAAGAAAATACCCCGAAATTGCAAATGGAAGTGCAAAGACAGTATGGCTGAATTTTACAAAAGAAAAATACCGGCTGAGGGATATCTTAACCTGTTTCATTCCTCCCCAAGGAGTTTTTTGTATATTTTAAAGTTTTCGTCGTCGAATGCTACAAATATTATTTTTTCTGGAATTTTATTTGTCAGGATAAACCGTTTTGTTTCAGTTACAGCAATGAGTGCAGCAAGATCTTTAGGGAAACCGTAAACACCGGTTGAGATACCTGGGAAGGCGATTGTCTTTATCTTGTATTTTTTTGCAAGGGCAAGTGACTGCTGGTAGCAAGATGCAAGCAGTTCCGGTTCATCTGTAATTCCTCCTCTCCAGATAGGGCCTACCGTGTGAATAACATATTTTGCCTTCAGATTGTATCCTGCAGTAATTTTTGCCTGCCCGGTTTCGCATCCGTTTAACTTTTTGCACTCTTCGAGTAGACCTGGCCCTGCCGCTCTGTGAATGGCACCGTCAACCCCGCCGCCACCAAGAAGTGACCTGTTGGCTGCATTCACAATAGCATCCACATCCATCTTTGTTATGTCGCCTTTAACTACTGATAATCTGTTCGTTTTCATACTATTTCCTGATTATGGCTCCAAGCTCTTTTTCAAAGACTTTTATTAAATTGTTCATTATCCTATCTATCTGTTTGTCAGTAAGTGTTTTATGTTCATCCTGAAGGATGAAGCTCACCGCATATGATTTCTTGTCTTTTCCCAGTGACTCGCTCTCATATACATCAAACAGGCAGATGTCTTTAATAAATTGCTTCTCGGTGCTGAGAGCTAACTCTCTTATCTGACTGAACCTCACATGGTTGTCAATGAGAAGGGCAAGATCCCTTCTAACCCATGGAAACTTTGGCAACTCCCTGTAGGTTATAGCATTGTTTTTTATCACTTCCAGCAGGTAATCCCAGTCAATGTGACTGTAATAAACATCCTGCTCAATCTCGAACTTCTTAAGGTAAGAAGGCGAAATTTTACCAATTTCAGCAACAGGTTTGCCATTAATAAGGTAGACAAGTGATTCGGTATAATAACTTTTTTCGCTTTCTGCCTGTTTAAGTGAGTCAGCATCGAGGCCTGTCCTCTGAAGAACCATCTCGGTAAAAGATTTCATATAGAAAAAGTCGGCAGGAGCTTTTGGTGAGTTCCAGGTATGCTTTGCCCTGTTTCCTGTCATAAAAAGGTCAAGGCTTATTCTCTCAGAATACCTGTCAACTCGCTTGACTGCGGAATTATTGTTAAAAAAATAACAATTTCCGAACTCAAACAGTTTCAAATCATAATTCTGCCTGTTTATGTTTCTTGCTATTGTGCTCAGTCCTCCGGGAAGTAATGATTGCCTCATGGCATTCAGATCGGAACTGAGCGGATTAGCCAGCTTAACAAGCTTTGTTGAGTCGAAATCGGGATTGTTTTCAAACCATGACGCAGGTACAAGCGAATTGCACATTATTTCTGAAAAACCATTAGCTGCAAGCATCTCGGAAACCAGGTTCATAAGCTTGTGCCTGTCGGGTTTTTCAGTATAGGAAAGTGTTGAATTAACGTGATTCCCGACTTCAACATTGTCGTATCCGTAAATCCTGAGTATCTCTTCAGTAACATCAGCCTCCTTCTGAACGTCAACTTTCCGGGCAGGTATCTCAATTTTCATTTCCGGAAGATTTTCAGAAAGGATTTTGATGTCCATCAGGGAAATAATTTTCTTTATCTTATCGTATGGCAGGTCTTTGCCAATAAGCCGGTTAATCCTTTCGCATGATATAGTTATAACAGGGTTCGGTATTTTTACCGGATAGACGTCGCGTACATCTGCAAGCAGTTTTCCACCGGCTATATCCCTGATTAGAGTGGCAGCTCTTTTCAATGCCCATACTGTGATCTCAGGGTCTGCCCCTCTTTCAAACCTGAAGGATGCATCGGTATTCAAACCATGCCTTTTAGCAGTTTTCCTGATGGATACCGGATTGAAATATGCACTTTCGAGAAAAACGTTTTTGGTTGCTTCTGTAACACCCGACTTCAGGCCTCCGAAAACGCCTGCAATACACATACCTTCAGCTTCATTGCATATTATGAGATCTTTAGCAGATAATACCCGTTCAACGTTATCGAGTGTGGTCATTTTTGTACCATCGGGCAGGTTTTTAATAATAACTTTCTGACCGGTAATCATGTCAGCATCGAAAGCATGCAACGGCTGCCCGCATTCATACAGCACATAGTTTGTTATGTCCACCACGTTGTTTATCGGACTTAGCCCAACAGCCCTGAGCTTGTTTTTCAGCCATTGCGGCGATTCGGCTACTTTTACATCAAATATATTAACACCGGTATATCTTGGACAGTCTCTAGTATTTTCAATTATTACTTCGAAAGTTTTCCTGCTGTTTTCTGGTTTAAAACTTTCAATTGAAGGCATCTTGAGTCTGATGTCCATGCCCCTGTTCACAGCAAGATATGCCGCAAGGTCACGTACCAGTCCAATATGGGAAGCACAGTCGATACGGTTGGGGGTGAACCCAATAGTAAAGACAAAATCTTTTTCAACTCCAAAATATTGTGCGGCAGGAGTCCCTGCTTTTGCATCAGCTGAAAGAACCATAATACCTTCATGCGATGTGCCCATACCGATTTCATCTTCGGCGCATATCATTCCCTCCGAGATCTGCCCCCTTATTTTTGATGTCTTTATCTCGATTTTTTCATCACCCTTGAATATGAAAGAACCTGGCAGCGCTACAGGCACTTTTTGCCCTGCCTCAACATTAGGTGCACCGCATACAATAGTAAGTGGCCTCTCACCGCCTACATCCACTACATTCACAGTTAACCTGTCGGCATCGGGATGTTTCTGCGACGACAAAACTTCTCCAATCACTATTCCCTTTAAACCGCCTTCAACAGAGTACCATTCTTCAGTCTCTTCTATTTCGTGCCCTGTATTGGTAAGTATTTCTGCAACATCGTGCGGATCAAGGTCTACCTGTAAATACTCTTTTAGCCAGTTGAATGAAATTTTCATCTCAAAAATTGAAAAAATGTTTTACAAGATTGCAAAAGTAAGAATTTTAAAAAAAGATAAAGGATTTGGTAAAAGTTTATTCTGTGAGTCATCAGGATTTGAATATATTTGCATGCAAATAGCTAAATATGGTTGTTGAACAGGACGATAGACTTATTCTCATAACAAACGACGACGGATTGTATGCTGCAGGATTGCGCACATTGCTTGAAATAGCCGAAGAATTCGGAAAGGTTGTTCTCATTTCGACAATGGAAAGTATGTCGGGCATGTCGCAGGCACTGACGGTAAAAAACCCTATTCGTGTCAAACTGCTGGAAGAAAATGAAAAACACCGGATATACACCTGTAACGGTACTCCCACCGACAGTGTAAAACTGGCAATAAACCAGCTCACGGAGCGCATGCCCGACTGGCTTCTTTCAGGCATAAACCATGGTTCAAATGCTTCGGTAAGTGTCCTCTATTCAGGCACAATGGCGGCAGCCCTCGAAGGTTGCCTATACAATATCCAGTCGATCGGTTTTTCAATTAACGATTTCTCTTCAAGTGCCGATTTTACTGTATGTAAGAAATATATCAGAATAATCCTTAATTCTTTAACTCGCAACAGGCTCCCCGAAGGCGTCTGCCTTAACGTCAATATACCTTCAGCACCCGAACATGAAATAAGAGGTATACGTGTATGTCGCCAGGCAAAAGGTAGCTGGAAAGAAGAATTCGAAAAAAGGAAAGATCCCATGGGCAAAACATATTACTGGCTTACCGGATATTTTATGAACCATGAACCCGACGCAACAGATACCGATGAATGGGCACTTGCAAATAACTATGTGTCAATAGTGCCCATTCAGGTTGATATGACCGCTCATGCCTTCATCAACGAACTCGAGAAATGGTTTAATAACTCAAAATGAATAAATACCTTAAATACGATAAATTTTTAACAGGATTCATACCCGGAATAATCCTGCCTTTTTTAATAGCAATGCTCATTTTTCTTTTTACTTCCAAAAACCAGACACTTCTGGATTATTATTTTGAAATACTGAGAAGAGGTTTTATGACTCACGGCATAACAATTTGCGTTCTTCCAGATGTAATTTTGTTTTTTGTGTTTAACCGAGCCGACATGCTGAAGTCTGCCCGCGGAATGCTTGGTGCAACAATTTTCTGGGTGCTGGTTATGCTTGTAAACAAGATTGTCCCGATATGAAATATTTTCTTGTAGCAGGAGAGGCTTCGGGAGACCTTCATGGAGCAAACCTTATCAGGGGTATCCTGAAGGCTGACTGCGGAGCAGAATTCCGATGCTGGGGAGGTGATAAAATGAATGAAGCCGGTGCCCAACTTCTTATGCACTATAGCTCTCATGCCATAATGGGCTTCGTGAATGTGCTGCTTAACCTCCGGACAATCCTGCGAAACATCTCACTATGTAAAAAACATATCATCGAATACCAACCCGACGTTGTTATCTTGATAGATTACCCCGGCTTCAATTTGAAAATTGCAGAATTTGCAAAATCATCTGGCTTCAGGGTGTTCTATTACATATCCCCGAAACTATGGGCATGGAACGAGTCAAGGGTAAAGAAAATCAAGAGATTTACCGATCGCATGTTTGTGATTTTACCATTTGAGGTGGAATTCTATGCAAAACACGGAATTGAAGTAAAATACTTCGGCAACCCTCTTGTTGACGAAATTGAAAAATGGAAAGAAAAGCAGGATGAACTGAGAAGAGATATAAGGAAAGAGATGGATCTGGATGATCGTCAGGTGATAGCTATCCTGCCAGGCTCAAGGGAACAGGAAATAAAATATATCCTGCCCGAAATGCTTAAGGTAATTGACCATTTCCCGGAATATAATTTCGTAATTGCAGGGGTTTCAACTGTAAGTCCGAAGATTTATAAAGAAATAATTGGCCATGAACCTGTAAAGATTCTTTATGATAGCACCTATGACCTTCTTTCAGTTTCGGTTGCAGCGCTTGTAAAATCGGGAACATCAACACTCGAGGCAGCTCTTTTTAATGTGCCACAGGTTGTCTGCTATAAAGGCGATGCCATATCGTTTGCAATAGCAAGGCGACTGGTTAAGGTCAGGCACATTTCCCTTGTAAACCTGATAATGGGCCGGGAGGTGGTGAGGGAACTTATCCAGTTCCTGCTTACTGAAAAGAACCTTGTTGAATCACTTGGAGAAATATTACCGGGTGGGAAAGAACGGGAGAGGATGCTTGCCGATTACAGGGAACTGAAAAAAATGCTCGGTCAGGCAGGAGCTTCGGAGCGTACTGCTTCCGAAATGGTTGCCTGCCTATTAAAGTAGTCCTGACATGAGAATAAAAAAGGAAATTTCAAGTTTGATGCTGGCCACAGCATTGATGCTTTTTTGTCCTTTTGACCTTTTTCCGGAAGATACCATTCCTTCAAAGATAAGGATTCGTCTTTTTTCTGAAACAGATACAGACCTTCTATTCTTTTCGGTAGAAGCCGGCAATTACAATATGATACTATTCCCGGGTTATTCCCGTGAGATAAAAACCGGTGAAACGGTTTTGATGATGGAATACAACGGAAGATTAGCCATTAAGATATCAGGCAGCAGGGCTTTACTGGCTGATTCGGTCTTTTTTATGTCAGCCTCAGGGAAAGACTTGTTTACATTAAATCTTAACAACGGCAGCAAGCAAAATTACATCTACTCGGGCAATCTTCACTGTATTCCGGATATGGAAACTATGTTGCTGATAAACATCTGCGATATAGAGGATTATGTGGCAGGAGTGGTAAAAGCTGAAGGAGGAACGAGAAAGAGTGAAGAGTATTTCAAGACACAGGCGGTTATAACACGTACCTATACATACCGTAATTTTAAACGGCATATTACCGACAGATACAATCTTTGCGACGGCACTCATTGTCAGGTTTACCGGGGCATTTCTGCCGACAGTATAATTAACAGTGCTGTGCGCCATACAGCAGGCAGGGTTATAGTTGACGCCGACAGTACACTTATCATCTCCGCTTTTCATTCCAACTGCGGAGGTGAAACTTCACCGTCAGAATATGTGTGGGTTATTTCAGTTCCATATCTCACCAGTGTGAAAGACCCTTATTGTACCTCTTCCCCTAATGCTACATGGGAAAAAAAGGTCAGTGTGAGGGAATGGAAAAACATCCTGACTGCTAACGGATATACTGATGGCACAGAAAATTCTTCACAGTTTACTTTCAGTCAGAACTCCAGAACTATGCACTATACTACAGGTTCATTCAGGATCCCGTTTTATGTACTGAGAAATGCTCTGGGGCTCAGGTCGGCATGGTTCTCGGTTTATGAGGCTGGCGACTCTCTGCTTCTTAAAGGAAGAGGCTACGGGCATGGAGTGGGCTTATGCCAGGAAGGTGCAATGGTAATGGCCAACAATGGAATTAATTATGAGGATATTATAAAATTCTACTATCCCGGTACCCAAATAATCGATATAAGCAGCGCAAAGATGCCGGTCGAAATTAAAAAGTAATATTCATTTAAGGTAATTGACTATTTTTGCTTTTTCATTTGCAAAATCATGTTTGCAATCTTCAGAAAGGAAATAAGCGGCTTTTTCAGTACTCTCACAGGCTACCTGGTGATAATTGTGTTCATGCTTGTGAACAGCCTCTTTATGTGGATATTACCCGGTGAATGGAATATCCTGGAAAGCGGCTATGCCAGCCTCGACACACTTTTTCAGCTTTCCCCGTGGATTTTCCTTTTTCTTGTTCCTGCCATTACAATGAAAATGATATCAGAAGAGAAGAGGCTCGGAACTATCGAACTTCTCTATGCCAGACCTGTTACAGAACGTGAAATAGTATACGGAAAATTCCTTGCTTCTGTGGCTCTTGTTTTTCTTGCCCTTCTTCCATGTGTGGTTTTTTATGTGACGATACATATTGCCGGCGAAACCCCGGGCAACCTTGACAGGGGAGGAACATTCGGCTCATTTCTTGGATTATTCTTTCTTGCATCAATATATGCTTCTGCAGGTATCTTTGCTTCGTCACTTACTTCAAACCAGGTTGTGGCATTCGTGGTATCAGTCTTTATTTGCTTCTTCCTGTTTGCCGGGTTTGATTCTTTTGCATATTTGCCCGGACTGAAAAAAGTTGACGAATTTGTATCCCTTCTCGGGGTTAATGAACATTACAGGTCGATGAGCAGGGGTGTGATTGATTTACGCGATCTGGCTTATTTCCTTGCAGGTGCAGTTATTTTCAATGAGGCATCACGTCTCTCATTACTTTCAAGAAAATGGAAGAGAAGAAGCTGAAAAATATTTTCAGAAATGATGTGCGGCTTAGAAGCTGGGCTGATTTTATTCTGATCAGCCTGGCAGCTGTTATTATTGCTGCTGCTTCGGGTTTTTTACGTGTCCGCATCGACCTTACGGAAGACAGACGCTATTCCCTTTCGGAACATACAAGAAAGATACTGGGAGGGCTGAAGGAAGATATATATATTCAGGTTTACCTGGAGGGAGAGATGCCCGTTTTGTTCAAGAAACTTAGAAGGTCAGTAAGGGAATTGCTAGATGAGTTCAGAATAGCATCACACAGGCGGATCGATTACGAATTTATCAATCCTTCAGCGGGAAGCGATCCAGCTGCAAGGGAGAAATTCCAGGAAGATCTGATTGCGAAGGGCATCTCACCGGTAAACGTTATGATGAAAGACAGGGAAGGCGGCTCGAGTCAGAGACTCATTTATCCGGGCATGATAATTAACTACAACAACGCTGAAGTTCCGGTTAACTTCCTTAAGAACAACCCCGCTCTATCGCCTGAGGTCAACCTGCTCCATTCTGCTGAAGGGCTTGAATATGAACTTATACAGACCATTCGGACACTTACAGCAGACACTGTATATAAAATTGCATTTATTGAAGGCCATGGCGAAGTACCGGAGATTGAAGTTGCCGACCTCGTGCTTAATCTGGCGAAATACTTCACAGTTGACAGGGGAACGCCAGGAGGAAGGCCCGGTGTGCTCGACAATTATTCAGCAGTGGTAGTTGCAGGTCCTATGAAAAATATTGACGAGAGAGACCTGTTTGTTATTGACCAGTATATAATGAAAGGAGGGAGAGTCCTGTGGCTTTATGAAGAAGTAGATGTTAATACCGACAGTCTTGTCTACGGTGAAACCGTGGCTCTATATAAGCTGCTTGGCTTGCAGGAGATACTTTTCAAATACGGTGTCAGGGTAAACCCTGTACTTGTACAGGACCTTGAATGTATGCTCATCCCCGTAAAAGTCATAACCGGTGGAACGCAGCAGCAGTATGTGCCCATGCCATGGGTCTATTATCCGCTTCTCGTACCTTCACCCTCCCACCCTGTTACCCGGAACCTTAACAGAGTTATCGGGAAATATGTAAGTTATATTGATACAGTGGGAAGAGATCCTGAAATTAAAAAGGAAATTCTACTCACAACGAGCCAGCGTGCAAGAACTGTGAGTCCTCCTGCATACATAACCCTGAAAGATGTCGACAGAATGCCAGATGAAAGCCAGTTTAACAAGTCGCATCTTCCTGTGGCAGTGCTTCTGTCAGGGAAGTTTAAGTCAGCTTTCAGAAACAGGATTGTACCCGGCCTGACAGATAAGGGCGATTATGAAATAATCACTGAGAGCAAACCTGCTAAAATGATCGTTATTGCCGACCGTGATATTATACGTAATGAGGTAAGAAGAACAGCTTCAGGTGAAATGCCACTGCCACTCGGGCAGGACAGGTATACAATGCAGACTTTCGGTAACAGGGATTTCCTTATCAATTGTGTTAATTATCTCACCGACGATATAGGTCTGATGGAACTGCGCTCAAGGGAGCTGAAACTCAGACTTCTCGATAAAAAACTCATTAATGAAAAAAGGGTTCTTATACAGGCTGTCAATACCTGTGGACCAATTTTACTAATTATTGCAGGAGGAATTCTTTATACCCTGATCCGAAGGAAAATGTACGTCAGAAAATGAAGAAGAGAGGTAATCTGTCAGTATATGTTGTCATTATTCTTGTTTGCGCAGTGGCATTATACCTGCTTTTCAGGCAAAGATTTCCTTTCGGAAAAGGTAACACAGACTTTGCCGTGGAAGAGAAGACGGAAATTACCAGGATCGTTTTCTATGAAAGAAATATGAAGCTTGTGCTTTCAAAAAACATTGAAGATGACTGGGTTATTGGTAATAACTTTCCTGCGAGAGATGAAGCGGTCCGCTTTCTTATAAAGGTTCTGAAAGAGATGAAGGTAAAATCACCTGTAACATCTGAAACTTTTTCTGAAGAAATTGTCAAAAAGAAAATTGAGCCTGTAAAAATTCATATCTATGAGAAAAGAAGGCTTAAGAAAAGTTTCTTTGTCTATCACACCGATTCCAATACCTATGGCAATATGATGAAAATGAGGCCATCGTCGAAACCTTATGTGATGTTCGTACCTGGCTATGAAACAGATATAGGTATGTATTTCACTGCAAACATTCTTTTCTGGCAGCCTTTTATCGTTTTCAACTTTATGCCTTCTGAAATTGAGGAAGTTACTCTGCAGAATTATGCCGATACTTCAGCATCATTCAGGATTTTATGCCACGATAAGGATATAACATTGCTAACGGCAGAGGGGCAGGCTGCATCATGCTGTGATACGACAAGGGTAAGGAGATATGTTTCTTATTATACATACATTCCTTTCGAGAGATGGGCAACGGAATTGACCGGTGAAAAGAAAAAGGAAATTAAATCTTCAGTACCTCTCTATAGAATCGAACTTAAAACGAGGGAAGGAAAAGATGTAAATTTGACTATATGGCAGAAATTTAAAACTTTAGATGATGGCAAGGAGATCACTGATAACGACAGGGTATGGGGAAAGACCGGTGATATTGATGAAATATTTGTAATGCGGTATTTTGATATTGACCCGGTTTTGAAGAAGATTTCATATTTCTGCGGCGAATGATTTGATGTTATTATGTTTTTTTGTAATATTGATAGACCGGAAAAAATAATACACTGCATTGATATTCAGTGCTATTATTATTGAATTGACCGGTTATCTTCCTTTCGCCCGGAGGGAAGGAGGAAAGGTGAAATGATAAATTTTATATAAAAAATATTGTTAAACGTTAAAAGCAATAATATGAAATTTGTAGTATCAAGCAGCAAACTTCTCGGACATCTGCAGTCGATAGGCAGAGTAATAAGCTCAAAAAACACATTGCCAATTCTTGATAATTTTCTTTTTAATCTGAGTGACAATGAGCTTGAGATAACAGCGTCCGATCTTGAGACAACACTTATAACACGGTTGAAAAACGAGAATGCGGAAGGTAAAGGAATGATAGCTGTGCCTGCCAGGCTTATACTTGAGACTTTAAAGGAGTTCAGCGACCAGCCCCTTACTTTTGATATTAACCTCGACACACTTGCAGTAACGATTATCTCGGAAAACGGTAAGTTCAATGCAGTCGGTCAGAACGGAATTGACTTTCCGGTTCTGCCTGCAATCAAAAAAGAAAAGAAGTTTTCCTATTCGATGGGCTCCGATGTGTTGCTTGCAGGCATAAACAAAACAATTTTCGCTACAGCCGATGATGAGCTGAGACCTGTAATGGGCGGAATTCTTGTGGAAGCATCACCGGAGAAAGTAACATTTGTTGCATCCGACGCACATAAACTTGTGAGGTATCAGCGTACCGATGCAAAGTCTGATGCTCCCTGCTCATTCATTCTGCCAAAGAAACCTGCTGGACTGATGAAGAATATCCTTCCGAAAGAAGAAGGACAGGTGTTGATCGAGTTTGACGACAAAAATGCATTTTTTACACTCACCGATTACAAGATAGTTTGCCGCCTTGTTGAAGGTAATTATCCCAATTACAATTCAGTAATTCCCAGAAATAATCCTCGAAAGCTTATAGTTGACAGGGCAGGATTTTACAACACATTGAAACGTGTCTCCGTTTTCTCAAACCAGGCAAGCAATCTGGTCAGGCTTCAACTTACAGGTAATCAGGTTATTGTTTCTGCACAGGATATTGATTTTTCAATATCAGCTGTTGAACGGATAAAATGCCAGTACGAGGGAGATGAAATGGAGATTGGCTTCAAGGCAGCTTTCCTGCTGGAGATTCTTGCAAACCTTTCGTCGCCCGATGTTATTATAGAGTTGGCCGATCCGACACGTGCAGGGCTCTTCCTGCCATCCGAGACAGAGAATGAATCGGAGGACCTTCTGATGCTTCTGATGCCCATGATGATAAACGCATGAGATGGAACTGAAGCTCAAAAGGCCTCTGGCTTTTATCGACCTCGAAACCACCGGCACAAATATGATAAGAGACAGGATAGTCGAAATTTCTGTGCTTAAAATATCTCCGGGCGGAAAGGAGGAATGGTTTTCGACAAGGGTTAACCCTGGTATTCCTATACCAGCTGAAGCTACCGCTGTCCATGGTATAAGCGATGAAGATGTTGCTGGTTCACCAAGGTTTTCGGAGATAGCAAAAAATCTGGCAGATTTTCTTGAAGGCTGCGACCTTGCGGGCTATAACGCTAACAGGTTTGATATACCATTGCTAGCCGAAGAGTTTTTACGGGTGAATATCGATTTTGATTTCCGGCGCAGGAGATATGTGGACGTTCAGGTTATTTTCCACAAAAAGGAGCAGAGAACCCTGAGTGCAGCCTATCTGTTCTACTGCAGAAAGGAACTTGAAGATGCCCACAGCTCAAAAGCTGATACGCAGGCAACATACGAGATCCTGAAAGCCCAGCTCGAAAGATATCCCGACCTCGAGAATGATGTTAAGAAACTGGCTGAATTCAGTTCGTATAACAATAATGCAGATTTTGTGGGAAGAATCATCTATGATGAACAGGGGAGGGAGGTCTTTAATTTCGGAAAATATAAGGGCAGGCTGGTAGAAGAAGTGCTGAAGGAAGACCCGGCATATTACTCGTGGATAATGAATGGCGAATTCTCCCTTTATACTAAAAAGGTTTTGACAGAAATAAAACTCCGTCAGTTCGGAAAATAAATCCTTTTACCCGGAAGGAAGGGTAGAATTAGGGTTTCAATGAAGAGTTATTTAGTAATAATGTTGATAATCAATTATTTGCATATTTATATATGAAAATAATCTGCGTGGGATTGAATTATAAACAGCATGCTGCCGAGCTTAATATGAGTCTGCCGGAAAAGCCGATGATTTTTCTGAAGCCTGATTCGGCACTGTTGAAAAACAACAAACCTTTTTTTCTTCCCGATTTTTCAAAAGATATTCACTATGAGGTTGAGCTGGTGGTGAAGATTGACAGGCTTGGCAAGGGCATTGCTGCAAAGTATGCACACCGGTATTTTAATGAGGTGACACTGGGTATCGATATAACAGCCCGCGATATTCAGACCCACCTGCGGAAGCTGAACCATCCATGGGAGCTTTCAAAATGCTTTGATGGAGCTGCACCGGTAGGAAAGTTTCTGCCGGTAAAAAGCCTGAAGAAGGATCTAAACAATCTGGATTTCAGACTTGAAATAAATGGCAGGGTTGTTCAGCAGGGGAACACATCGGATATGATATTCAGCATAGCAGATATAATAGAGTATATTTCAGTCTTTTTCACTCTTAAAACCGGAGACCTGATTTTTACAGGCACTCCTCCTGGTGTCGGCCCACTGCATCGTAACGATCACCTTGTTGCTTACCTGGAAGATATTCCGGTGCTGGATTTTATGATAAAATGAAGGTAACTACTCTTACATTCTTTGTTTGCCCAAAGAACCGGACCCTTCCATTTCGCGAAACTCCGACATTCAGTAGTCATTCAGTAGTCATTCGGTGATCATTCAATTGTCATTTAGTCATTTGAATTAGTCGTAATTCGTTGGTTCCTGATACGCTGCGTTATCTTGACTTCACTTAGTTTCGTGTGTTCTTTTCTCTCTTCCCTGAACACTGTGCTCTGTGCACTGAGCCAAAGAATTGCCACCAACCCCCACTCTACTTAGTAAAGAGGGGGCTATCTCTACTGACTATTTCTTAGTTTCCTTTTGCCCCTGATCGAAAGATATTCCATATCCCCTACGGGGAATTTTAATGAATGCTTAATCCCATAGGGCTATAAGACCTGAACCCTTACGGGGTCCAGGTAATATGTAAATTTTGGGACCGAATTCCTATATGCAAAAATAGCTTCCCGTATTTATCTTATTACCCGTAGGGCATAAGGTGTTGTAAGAGATAATGCCAACAATGATTGTTTTTTTACCTCGAAGAGGTTAAGGTATATGAAGTGAATCTTTCTCCAGTTCCGTGAAATACCACCTGATAACTGAATCATCTACATTTTTAGTTATATTGGATTGATCCAGTCCATGCACTGGGTTTAAATGGTTTTGAAGCATTATACCAATTACTTCTGCAATACCACAATAGCCTTGTGGTTTATCTGTTCCGAAACGATATCTTTCTGATTCTTTTATGTATTTATTGCAGAAATGCTCAATTATTCTGAACCTTTCCAGATGACGGTTGAACAGATGTGCCTTGCTGCCGTATGACTTTTTGAAATTCTCAAACCTTCCCGATGCGTTGCCAAGTATCTTTTCGCCTAAAATTTTTAACGGTATACCCCTTTCAAGATATATCTCAATGTATCTGTAAATCCCTGTAAAGCCGAATGCGTCCAGGTCATCTGCAGTATTCAGAATAAGGCCCAATAAATTGTTGTTTGTTCCTGCTTGTGCTTCTTTGTAATCATGTTTTTCAATCGCTTCAAGCACATCTTCATATTCAATCCCGGCAAGGCCGTGTTGCTTAAGATACTTTCTGCACAGTTCAACACTTTTTATACCGTGACGCTCCCCGCGGTCATAAGCCATCCCTGTGTCATGAAAGTAACATGCAATTATCAGCTTGCCAGCAAACTTGTAAAGATCTTCCACCCCTGAAAAATCACTCTCTGAAGCTATCTCAACAGCATATAACCACACCCTTCTGTGATGCTCCAGTCCGTGCGAAGGCAAAAAAATACCACTGAATACCTCTGCAGTAAATTGCTCGAGGTTCTTCTGATGATTTTTTTCGGCATTGAGGAATGCCCTCTGAATATCCATCCGTGTTGATAAAAACCTTACGTAATAATTTACAGGGAAATCACAAATAAGAGGATCTACTATTTTGTGGTCTTTATCATCTTTTCTGCCATGTCGAGAATAGTTGTATCCTCAATCACCACAATCCCTCCGTTTGGACCCTTTTCATAGTGCAAACCCGCACTCTCACCTTTTTCAAAATTCCAGCCTCCAAAATAATTCCTTACTGTTTCTTCACTCAAATTAAGCTTATCGGCAATTTTTTTAATGCTTCCTGCAGGAAGACGATCCTTGATGCTTCTCAATTCATTGAAAGTGAGTGTTCTGCTCATGATTATCCTTCTTTAAAATTCAACCACTAACAATCAAAGGTAATAAAAATATACCATAGAAAAAATTTTACAACTTAAAAAATGTATTGTCCTTAAAATACAGAAATACAGATTGTTATAAAGAAATTAAAGTTCTTTAACCATTCCCATAAACAACTTCAATCCTTTCTTCTTTTTCTCGTCAAAAATATAGTCAATATTGTGAGTTAAATATTTTTTCAAAGTTTCACCTCTCATCGGCGATGAATTACTGAAATCCTCAACTACCCTGTCAATATTATCCAGGCCAAACCTTAACGCCCGGTTAAACTTTTCCAGAAAATCTCTGTCGATTTTTCTGCCTGCCGCCCAGCAGGCAAAGACAAATGGGTAACCTGTGTATTTCTTCCACTCTTCAGCAAGGTCAAGACCGAAACTGAAATGGGGTTCAAATTCAAAGCATTGATTACCAATAACTACTATAGCCTCATCTTCAGATATGTTAAGAAAATCAAAATCTTTATCAGTTTCTTTCCACACAAATTCTCTTTTCCACATATTTTTTGCCAGAACCCTTGCCAGTGCAACCGACGACCTTGACCTGTAATCCAGATAAACAGTTTTTATCGCCTCAAAACTGCTGTTGCTCAGTAGCATTACAGTCTTAACCTTTTCGTATGCACCTATACAGTAGTCGCTTATTATTTCATGGTTTTTTACTTCCGGTAACGAAACAACCGGAATGAGCCCAATGTCAACTTTTCCACTGATTAAATTCGATGCACAGACAGCCGGATGA
>JBASIK010000194.1:0-13123 GCA_049654745.1 Bacteroidales bacterium | reverse complement strand
CCGTAGGGCATCAGGTCTTGCCAAAAAATTATAAAAATATAATCCCTGCAGGGTATATGTATTAGGTCGATTACGGAATATGTGAATTTCAGAATTGAAAAATCTAATTGCCCGTAGGGCATCCGGTTTTGTAGAAAATTTTGATTGTGATTATTAAATACCTCGTAGAGGTTAAGGATTAATTATTGAATCATAAACCGCCTGTAAAATGTTCGTGCGGATGTTCATGTCGCTCAGGAGGTTATTATTCCTGGTGGGATATACCCTGTTGGAAAGAAACACGTAGCTGACCTCGTGAACAGGGTCAACCCAAACAAACGTACCTGTATAACCTGAGTGCCCGAAACTTTCAGGTGATGCTCCGTAGGTGGGATATGTCTTTTCAGGTGGTAATGTGTCATTTTCCAGCAGAGGTTTGTCGAAGCCAAGCCCTCTCCGGTTCTTGTTCTCAGGAAACTGAACACGGGTATATTCTTTCATAACCTCTTCGCTTATAAGTTGTTCACCTCCATATCTTCCCATGTTGCGGTATAGCTCCATGAGTTTCATCAGGTCATTGGCTGTAGCGAAGAGTCCGGCATGACCTGATATGCCACCAAGCATTGCAGCACCTTCATCATGAACTGTTCCATGAAGCTGCTGTTTCCTGAAAAGAGAATCATATTCAGTTGGGACAATCCTTTCGGGAGGATATTTAAGATAAGGATTGAAACATAAATTAAAGGCTCCTATCTTATGATAAATACTGTCTTCCACCAGTTTATACCATGTAGTGCCACTAAGCCTTTCAATTACTTCAGGCATAATGATAAAGGTAATATCTGAATAGAGATATTTTTTCTCGTTGCTAACCGGACTCTTTTTTATCTCTTTAAAAATCTTGTCCTTATAGTTTTTGTGAATATAAAGTCCCTGTGCTACTTTCAGGGGATATTTTTCGGAGTATCCATTGCTGAACGTGCGAGGTTTGAAACTTCCGTTTTTCTTTACCGTTGATTTCCAGAATGGTATCCATGCAACCAATCCAGCCTGATGTGCGAGCATGTCTCTTATAATCATATCTGATTTGTTCGACCGTCTGATGTCTGTAAAATATTTTCCAAGTTTTTCATCGGGATTGAACATACCTGCCGACTGAAGCAGCATCAGGGCTGGAGTAGCGGCCGAAACTTTGGTTACGGATGCAAGGTCGAACATGTCGTTTTCATCAACGGGTGTTCTGTTTTCGTATGTATGATATCCGTAACATTTATGAAAGATTACAGTTCCTTTTCGTGCAACCATAACCTCACAACCGGGATACGCTTTAGCCTGAATACCAGCGTTAGCAATTGAATCAATCTTTTGCCTGAGTTTGACAGATGAAACTCCAGCATTTTCGGGCAAGCCATATTTCAAACGCAGATTACCCGGTGTAATGAGACCATATCCACATGGGTACTTTTCATTGATGGTAACCGGTAGTTTCCCATTTGCTCCGATACCTCCGAATATAAGCTGTGCCGAAAGGTCTTCCGTTATGACATTATTCTGATAGGCAAGAACCAGCCCGGCAGAATTCGTTAATGATTCCATCCTTGCAATAAGGTATGGATTTCCGAACCATACAAAAATACAACGGGTACGGTTGTTGAGTTTCTCTGCAAGGCTGTTGAAATCTGATGCTGCAGTATAATTTGAAGGGGCTCTGTCGGGTCCGTAAAAACCTGCTATTACAAGGTCGTATGATGCAAGATTTTCAATTAATTCATTCACCTTCGGCTCATCGAATGAGTTGATGAAAAAATGGTCAGCCTTTGTATATGATGAGACTCTTTTCTGAAAATCTGTAATTTCACCTTTACCTGCAGCAAGGGTTGCAATTCTTATTCTGTCGAGATTTTTTACAGGGATTATGTTTTGCTCATTGTTAAGAACAGTAAGTGCATTTGCATATAGTTCTCTGATAAGAGCTGATATGGAAGGGTCGGTGAGGTCGGTCATGAGATTTTCCGTTTTCAGTGTTTCGGATTTATATAGTCCTGCCCAGTACTTCATAGCAAGAACTTTGCGGCATTTTTCATCAATTTCGGCAATGGATATCTTACCTGATTTCAAATTATCCAGAATTGATTTAATCGACTGACCAGGGTCCAGAACAAATTCCAGAACGTCCATACCTGCTTTGAGAGATTGTGTTTCAACTTCACCAGGTGATGAATATTTAACTATTCCTCCCATATTCATTGCATCTGATATAGCTACACCCTTAAAACCCAATTCATTTTTAAGCAGGTTTGTGAGGATTGATTTTGAAAGTGTAACAGGCAGGTTTTCAGTCGGATCGAGTACCGGGACTGACAGATGACCTGGCATTATACCAGTGATTCCGTTTGCGATCAGGTTTTTAAAAGGAACAAGTTCAATTGAATTGAGTCTGTCCCTATCATGTTTTATTATTGGCAGATCAACGTGGGAGTCAACTTCAGTATCTCCATGACCAGGAAAATGTTTTCCTACAGCAATTACTCCGTTATCCTGCAAGCCTCTCATATACATTAAGACTTTACGGCTTACATTTTCAGGATCTTCGCCGAACGACCTTACATTAATTACAGGGTTGGCAGGATTGTTATTCACATCAGCTACAGGGGCAAGATTCACATCAACACCGGTTCTTTTAAGCATTCTGGCAATCTGTGCTCCCATTAAATAGATTAAAGAGTCGTTCTGGATGGCACCAAGTGTCATCTGATATGGGAATCTTTCGATCCCCTCCAGCCGCATTCCGGGCCCCCTTTCGGCATCGATGGCTACAACTGGTGGAACCTTTGATATTTTTCTAAAGTAATTGATCATTTCGATTTGTTTCCGTGGCGTTCCCTGAAAAAATACAAAGCCGCCTGGAGAAAAACTCTTAACTGTATTGCTTATTTCAGCATCATAATCTATTCCCCGGTTAGAATATGCAGAAATCCATATCAGCTGGGCAATTTTCTCTTCTGTCGTAAGGGATTTAAGAACTGAATCCACCCATGGGTGGTTGAGGTACTTCAGAAAAGGTGGTTCAGAATTCTGGGCAGTTATAATGATTAAGTTCAAACAGAAAAGACCAGAAGTGAAGAGTTTGATTATTATTTTGCTCATACAGTACTTCGTTTTTTTTGAAGATTACTTTACTTGATTTTTATTAAGGTTAATTTATATGTCATAGTTTTTCCCCCTTGTTACCATCGTTCTTTTCCCTGTAATATTCGAGAGCTTTTTTCACCGAACCATGCTGAAAAAGAAGCAGTCGTGCAGCTTCTCTCTGGATGTTAAGTTCTTCAACGAGCATTCTTATTCCGCGTTCAACTAATTTCTTGTTTGTCAGTTGCATGTTCACCATTTTGTTGCCTTTGACCCGACCGAGTTTTATCATTACCGTGGTACTTATCATGTTAAGTACCAGTTTCTGGGCAGTTCCGGCTTTCATTCTGGTGCTACCGGTTACAAATTCTGGGCCCGTGACAACCACAATTGGATAATCTACAACTTCTATAATTTTACCTTTCGGGTTGCAGGTTATACATCCGGTAAGAATTCCGTTTTCGCGGGCTCTGGTCAGACCGCCTATTACATATGGTGTTGACCCCGAGGCTGCAATACCTATAACTGTATCGTTTCTGTTTATTTCGAAAATCTGCAGTTCTTTCCATGCCTTTTCGGGATCATCTTCGGCAGCTTCCACAGCACGCCTGAGGGCAGTTTCACCGCCGGCTATAAGGCCTATTATCCGGTCGTGAATACCAAATGTTGGAGGTATTTCCGAAGCATCTAGCACTCCTAGCCTGCCACTGGTTCCAGCTCCAAGATAGAATATTCTCCCTCCCTTTGCCATCTTTTCTACAATCCTGTTAACCAGTGCTTCAATCTGAGGTATTGCCTTCCGTACAGCCCGAGGAACCTTTGAGTCTTCTTTGTTTATGTTAATAAGCAACTCATGAACTGACATCTTTTCAAGATTGTCAAAATTTGAAGGCATTTCGGTGATACTCAAATGCTCTTTCTGCTTTCTTGCCACAATATTATAATTTATCTATGTTGTTAATGTGAAATTTAACCAGTTCGGGCATAGGGTGAAGTAGAAATTTTCCTGGCTTCAGGCTGTTTTTGACCAGCAGCTCTTCGAGAAAGCTTTTGAAATTCCATGCTATGCTTCCAGTGAAATGAACAGGAAGTTCTTTCGATTGGGGGTATTGAAGGATGTTTCTTTTTATGAATTCATCAAACGATGTCCGCACAATCTCCTGTAGTTCCGGCATATCTATGTTTGAGGAAATAAAATTTGCAAAACCTCCGAGAAAGCGGTTAGGGAAGGGCATGGAATAAACATTTTCAAGTATCTGAGCTGGTGTTATTTCATAGGTTTTGAAAAATCTGTCGACGACTTCCTGTGAGACCTGTTTTTTAAGTACAGCCGATAATAACTTTCTACCAAGTACAGCTGCTCCTCCTTCGTCACCAAGAATATAACCGAGGGGCGCTACATTCGATACTATTTCTTTTCCATCGTAATAACATGAGTTGGAGCCAGTTCCAATTATACAGGCAATCCCTGGATCGTTCTGGCATAAAGCTCGTGCAGCACCGAGAAGATCGCTTCCGACAAATATTCTTGCGGTCCTTATAAATCTGCTGAGAGCATCCCTGATAACATCTTTTTTAACATCAGTATTGCACCCGCTGCCGTAAAACCAGACACTATTGAATTCCCTGTTTTCAAGAAGAGGAATTTCCGTTTTAAGCAGATTAACTATTTTTTCAACTCCAAGAAAATAAGGATTTATTCCCGAAGATAAATAGGTATCTCCTGGAACGCCGTCTTCAATTACCTTCCATTCAGTCTTGGTCGAGCCGCTGTCGGCAATCAGTATCATTTGTTTCTGAAATGCCCTGCTAATTTAATTTATTTTGGATGATTTTGCAGAGAATTACCTATTATCTTTTGTTTTAGATTGAGCTATTAAGTGGAAGTGGTTTTATATATTTGATGGCAGATTTATTGAAAAAAATTATTTTTTCTCATATTTTTTTATTTATTTGATAGAAAATAATTTGAAGCCTTTTTTATCGGCTTTTGTAAAAACAATTGATAGTGAGTCAGAAAATTAAATATGCATTATATGGATATGAAATCTTTTACAAGTGTTGAAAAGAGCTTTTTTAGCCGTTCAGGAAGAACCGGATTCACAACTTATCTTCCTTATATAGTGGTTCCGAATATACCATCGCTTGGTTTATTGACCTCGCTGAGGTTTCTGGAATGGGTTTCGGAAAATCCGGAAGGGGTGGTTAGTCTTCCTACCGGTAAGACACCTGAATATTTTATAAAATGGACAATTAAACTTCTGAATGAATGGGACAAAAAGGAGACGAGAAAGATAATGGATGAGAACGGCTTTTTATTGAAAAAGAAGCCTCAGATAAACGGTATCCGCTTTGTTCAGATAGATGAGTTTTACCCGATAGATCCACGGCAGACCAATAGTTTTTACAACTATGTCATTAATTTTTACATTAAAGGCTTTGGTCTTGATCCTAATAGGGCACTTCTTATTAATTCTGAAGAAATACCTCTTGCCGAAGGAAAACATTATACCGAGGTTTTCCCTGATAATATGATTGATCTTACTCTCAGGCACAGGGAACCGCTTACTCCTCTTGAGAAAATTCAGCAGGAGTCTATTTTCAGAATTGACAACTGGTGTATGGAGTATGAAAACAAAGTCAGGGAGATGGGAGGCATCGGGTTTTTCCTTGGAGGTATTGGACCTGATGGTCACATAGGTTTTAATATTAGGGGGAGCGACCATAATTCAACAACCCGGCTAACTGCTACAAATTTTGAGACACAGGCGGCTGCTG
The DNA here is from genome assembly GCA_049654745.1 of Bacteroidales bacterium. Classification (GTDB taxonomy): domain Bacteria; phylum Bacteroidota; class Bacteroidia; order Bacteroidales; family VadinHA17; genus LD21. The sequence goes on along the minus strand of JBASIK010000194.1, from coordinate 7,237 downwards.
CCGGAGACCTTGGAGGAATAGAAATATCAAGAAACAGACTCGTAATTACTATTGGGCTGGGAACCATTACTTCCAACCCCGATGGTGTATCAATAATTTTTGCAGCAGGTGAATCCAAGGCAGGGGTGGTAAGGGATGCACTGGAAAACAAACCCGATAACCTTTATCCGGCAACAGTCTTGCAACGGCAGAAACATGCAAGGTTCTACCTTACTGAGGGTGCTGCTGTTCAGCTGAACGACAGTATTGAAAAATATTACTGTAACGGAGAATGGACATTCGAGAAAACTGAAAGGGCAATTTACGACCTGTGCTTGAAAATAAACAAATATGCTCACAAACTTACAGTTGAGGATCTTAAAAACGATAGGTACTGTTCAATGATTCCAAACGTAAGTCTTGATACAGTACGTGAAGTTATTGAATCAACAAAAAGGAAAATAGAAGCTGGCGGAAGTAACGAATATAATCAGGTTTTCCTGCATACCGGGCCACATCATGATGATATTATGCTGGGCATTTTTCCCTGCATCATAAGACAGTTAAGGGAAAAATCAAATACATTCTATTTTGCTATAATGACCTCAGGCTTCACTTCTGTGACAAACTCGCTTATTAAAGAACTGCTTCTGGCTACCCTCGATCATATAAAAAAAGGTAAGATACAGATGCTGAACTACAAAGATTTTTTTGAGACAGGCTATAAGATTAAATTCGACAAAGATGTGGCCCATTACCTTGATAAGGTTGCTGACAATGATGAGGAAGGAAAGCTGAGAGGTGTCTGCCATCGTATTACAAGGGCACTGGTTGATATTTACAGGGTGAAGTCAGTAGAGGAACTGACTGACACAATTGAGAAGGTGGTTAAAGTACTCGACTCGAGCTATAGTGGCGAAAAGAATCCTCCCGACATTCAGAAACTTAAAGGTATGCTCCGGGAATTTGAAGAGGAATTGGTGTGGGCTCATTATGGAGTGAAAGTTCAGAACATTGAACATCTCCGACTGGGCTTTTATACTGGCGACATATTTACACCCTTGCCAGAGCGCAAGCGTGATATTGAACCAATACTCAATTTACTAAAGCGCGTAAAACCTACTGTTCTCAGCCTGGTACTTGATCCCGAAGGCTCAGGTCCTGATACTCATTACAAAGTACTTCAGGCAATAGCTGAGGCCCTGAGACAATGGAAAAGCGAAGAGGATATATCTTCACTCAGGATAATAGGATACAGGAATGTCTGGTATAAATTTCATCCGGCTGAGGCAAATGTGTTTACTCCCGTCTCTCTTAACTCAATGGCAGTACTCGACTGGTCGTTCAGAAACTGCTACATCAGCCAGGTAAAAGCTTCATTCCCAAGCCCTGAACATGACGGGCCTTTCAACCAGCTCTCACAGAAAATATGGGTAGAGCAGTTTAAAAGAGTACAGCTAATACTCGGAAAGGATTTCTTCTACGATAATGAAAGCCCTAAAATAAGAGCAACACACGGAATGATTTATTATAAAGAAATGAAAGTTGAAGAGTTCCTGAAGTACGCACGCGAACTCGAAAAGAGTATAGAAGGTGAATTTTAATCAATTTCTGGCTCAGAAATCAGTTTTAAGTTGTCTTTTATTTAGTTATCAACAATTAATTGAAGTCATACCCGGTCAGATGATAAAGGATGAATTGCTGAGGTTGCTTTTCAGGGATTTTACGGGTAAGAGCCCTGAATCTCTTACTGTTTTGCCGAAATCAGGCTCCGACAGAATTTATTGCCGTATGGTGAGGGGAGACTTTTCGGTTCTGGGCGTCTGGAACCCGAGCCGAAAAGAAAATGATGCATTTACAGGTTTTGCAGAAAGTTTTATAAGGGCAGGACTGAGAGTTCCCAGAGTATATCAGTATCTTCCTGAAGAGATGGTTTATCTCACTGAAGACCTCGGTGACCTCGACCTTTGCATGTGGGTGGAGGAAAAGAGAAAAAAAACCGAAGGGGAGAAGGAAATAGTTGAGATGTATAAATCTATTCTTAAAGAACTTATCAGATTTCAATTCGATGCCGACAGGGAAATTGATTATAATCTTTGCTATCCAAGGAGAAAATTTGACAGAAATTCGGTAATGTGGGACCTGAATTATTTCAAGTACATGTTTTTGAAACTTTCAGGTACTCCATTTAACGAGCAACTTCTGGAAGAAGATTTTGTAAAACTTGCAGACGAAATTGAGCAGGTATGGTCCGATGGTTTTCTTTACCGCGATTTTCAGTCGAGGAACATAATGATAAAAGAAGGGATTCCATGGTTTATTGACTTTCAGGGAGGCAGAAAAGGAGCGCCACATTATGATGTAGCATCTCTTCTTCTTGATCCTTATGTGGAACTGGGCAGGGAAATGCATGATGAACTCCTTGGCTTTTACTTCAGCCTCCTGAATCAAAGAATGCATACTGAGAAGGATGCCTTCATTAATGAATACAGAATGTTCGGAATTGTTAGACTTCTACAGGCACTCGGAGCCTATGGATTTAGAGGCCTTTATGAACGTAAGCCCAATTTCACTTCCAGTATTCCTCCCGCTGTAAGGCAGCTTGAAAAATTGTTTGCAGGAGAGGGGATACGAAAAAAGTTTCCTGAATTGTTGCGTATTGTTGAAAACCTTTACACACGGTGGGCTAGTACCGACACTGACCACCGGCCGAAACCTGAAGTTATTATTGAGAGTTTTAGTTTTGAAAAGGGTATCCCGGAAACTTTTACCAGCGACGGAGGATTTATGTTCGATTGCAGGCATATTTTGACTCCTGAAAATACTGAAGTTGCCAGTAATCTGGGCAATAATAATACCCTGGCAGATTATTTCGACGACAGGAAAGATGTACAGGATCTTACTGAAAATGCCTACAGGATAATTGCCGGAGCCCTTTCTACAGAAGGAATCGGAAAGGTTAAAACTCTCAGAGTGTGCTTTGGATGTTCATCAGGGAAACATGTTTCCGTTTATTGTGCTGAAAAAGTGGCTGAATTGCTGAGGCAGGATAAACTTGCTGAAGTAATTGTATTTCACCATCAGATAAGGTAAGTCTGGCTGCAGATGTTTATTAGCGGAATGAATTAATTCAAGGTAAAGAGTAGAATGAAAGCAATGATTTTTGCCGCAGGCAGAGGGACAAGGCTGGGAGATATTACTTCTGCCAGGCCAAAGGCATTGCTGGAAATTAAAGGAAAAACGGCTCTCCGGATAGCCGTAGAAAAATTAACATCACAGGGTTTTGATGACATTATTATTAATGTGCATCATCATGCTGACCAGATGATTAAAGCGATTGAAGACCTGAGAAATGAGGGTTTCAAGCTGAATGTTTCTGATGAAAGAGAGCAACTGCTTGAAACAGGAGGCGGATTATATAAGGCAAGATGGTTTTTCGATGACAAACCTTTTCTGCTATATAATGTGGATATTATTACCGACATCGAGTTGAACGAACTTTTTAGTTATCACAAGGAAAAAGGAGGAATCGCAACTCTCGCTGTAAGAAAGCATGACGACAAAAGAGTTTTCCTTGTCGACGAAGAAAAGATTATAAGAGGTTGGAGAAATAAAGCAACTGGAGAGGAAATAGTAACAGGGAAGTTTGGAAATCTTCAGGAAATGGCTTTTTCCGGTATTCATATTGTGGAACCGGCAATCTTCAGATATATGAAAGAAGGATTTTATTCAATGACATCCTTTTATCTGGAAATAGCTTTAATTGAAAAAATTTTCGTTTTCAACCATAATCCGGAATATTTTTTTGATATCGGCTCTCCTGAGGAACTTCAGAAGGCAAGCAATCACTTTTAAAATATTCAATTAATACGGCAATCTAACCTTGCATATTAATTGACTAGAATACTTAATTTTCAAAAAGTTTAGTTTTCCAGTTGGTTTCAAATGTCTTGTCTATAAACGAGTATAGAATAGCCTTGGCAATTGTTTTATTTTACTGCAAAAGAGAAGAATAATTAATCAGTTCTTTTATTCTTGTGCAACAGTTTCAAATACATGACACATACTTTCGAAAAGATCCATCTCTCCGGCCAACCTCAGAAAATCTCTTTTTCATTTTATTAATTCTTAAATTATCCAATAAGTTTAAGATTAAATAGTCCTAAAGTATAATTGGGTGTACTGATTGGGAAAATAATAGGTTATTTCTTCCAGAACTCAGGAACGAAAATAAGCAGCACGGTTAACAGTTCAAGCCTTCCGACGATCATAAGGAAGCTCAGGAAGACTTTTAATAAATCAGGAAAATGAGAGTAATTGAAAGCTGGACCTATAGACCCAAACCCGGGGCCAATATTCCCCATTGAAGAAGCTACTGCACTAACTGAAGTTAAAAGATCAAATCCGTATAAGGCAACTATAACTGAGGAAACAAGAAATATAAAAAGGTAAAGAACGACAAAACTTAAGATTGAAATATTTACATTCCAGTCAAGTATCCTTTCATTTAGCTTTATTTGAATTACAGCATGGGGATGAATAAGTTTTTTAAAAATTTCCCTGACATTTTTCAAAACAAGGAGATGTCTTGCCATCTTAATGTTGCCTGTGGTTGAGCCAGTACATGCTCCTGTAAAGAAAAGAAGGAAGATCAGAACAACACCAGGCAACGGCCATTTAAGATAATCTGCTGTAGAATAACCAGTTGTAGTTATAATTGATATTACCTGAAAAAGTCCCTCCATTAAAGCTGATTTGAAAGAATAGCCTCCTTTTGCTATCAGTATAGATACAGCCAGAGCACCTGCTACTATACAGACAGCTAAATAAAACCATAACTCTTCATTGTTTTTTACTTTCCTGAAATTGAATTTTATTAAATAGTAGTAGACCACGAAGCTGATTCCAGCGAGTAGCATAAATACCATAATAACTACCTGGCTGTATTCCGAGAAAGCGCCTATGCTTGCGTTCCTTGTTGAAAATCCTCCTGTGGCTACAGTACCAAATGTGTGGCATATACTGTCAAAAAGATCCATCTCTCCCGCTGCAAGAAGAATGATTTCAGTTATTGTTAATCCAAGATAAATGTAAAGAAGCCGGTAACCAATTGATTTTGTTTTCGGATGAAACTTCTCCTTGAGAGATGACTCCATGCTGAAAATACTGTAGTTGGTAATACGGAAAGAAGGGAGGATAATAATCACTAGCACTATTATTCCCAGACCCCCTATCCAGTGTGTAAGACTTCTCCAGAAAAGTATAGATTTCGGGAGTTGTTCAACATTGCTGAATATTGAGGCTCCGGTTGTTGTAACACCTGAAGCAGTTTCAAACAGCGCATCTACATAATTATCTGTTGCACCACTGAATACGAACGGAAGTGCACCCAGAAGTGAAAAAATAATCCATGATATTGACACGGAAAAATAACCGTCCCTGTGAGAAACTTCTCTTAAACTAGCATTACCCGATAAAATATATAATACTGCTGAGAGAATAATAGTTATAATTGCCGAAAGCACAAATGGCATCGTTGCTTCACTATATGCAAAACCAACCGGCAGACATAAAAGCAGCAGAATGGTTTCTATTACAAGAATGTTACTCTGGATTCTCAGTATTGCCTTTATGTTTATGTTGAAAAGCTTCATTTATGAAAAGAAGTTCTCAAAAATATAAATATTTGTTGAAGCTTACTAATAATAATTCTTACTCTGACACTCAATATACAATGAAGGAAAATAAATATGCTTCAATAATTTCCGTAATTTATTATAATTGAAAACGGATTTTGATATACCTTAAAAGTGTTATATTTGAAAAACCTGTAACATTTAAAGTTTAATAGAATAATTTAATCTAAATCAGTATACTATGGGGAAAGTATTAATTATTGGAGCAGGCGGTGTGGGAACAGTAGTAGCCCATAAAACTGCATCATTGCCTGATGTTTTTGAGGAAATTATGCTTGCCAGCCGCACCAAATCAAAATGTGATGCTATTGCTGAAAGAATAGGTAGGAACAGAATTAAAACGGCACAGGTTGATGCAGATAATGTGCCCCAGCTGGTTAAACTTATAAAATCGTTTAAACCTGACATCGTTATTAACGTTGCCCTGCCTTATCAGGATCTTCATATTATGGATGCATGCCTGGAAACAGGCACTTCATATCTCGACACCGCTAATTACGAGCCACTCGATGAAGCAAAATTTGAGTACAGCTGGCAATGGGCTTATTTTGATTGCTATAAAGAAGCAGGCATAACAGCAATACTCGGTTGCGGATTTGATCCGGGTGTAACCTCAGTCTTTACAGCATATGCAGCCAAACATCATTTTGATGAAATCCATTATCTTGATATTGTCGACTGCAATGCAGGAGATCACGGAAAACCCTTTGCAACGAATTTCAACCCTGAAATAAATATTAGGGAAGTAACTCAGAAAGGTAAATACTGGGAAAACGGAAAATGGGTCTATACCGAGCCTCATGAGATCCATAAGCCACTTACCTATCCAAATATTGGACCAAGAGAATCATATCTTATTTACCATGAAGAACTCGAATCTCTTGTTAAGAACTTCCCAACACTTAAGCGCGCAAGATTCTGGATGACATTCAGTCAGGAATATCTAACACACTTGAAAGTCATACAAAACATAGGCATGGCAGGAATTGAACCTGTATGGTTCGAAGGTCGCGAAATTATCCCAATCAGATTCCTGAAAGCTGTGTTACCCGACCCGGGTGACCTTGGAAAGGATTACAAAGGTGAGACCTCTATAGGATGCCGCATTAGAGGAATAAAGGACGGTAAAGAGAAGACATACTACATATATAATAATTGCAGTCATGAAGCTGCCTATGCCGAAACCGGAGCCCAGGCTGTAAGCTATACCACCGGAGTGCCTGCAACAATTGGTGCAATGATGTACCTGAAAGGGCTATGGAAAAAACCTGGTGTTTTTAATGTTGAAGAATTTGACCCCGACCCGTTTATGGAACAACTCAATAAACTTGGTCTTCCATGGGTAGAGCTGCACGATGTTGACCTCGAACTTTGAACCTCGAACCTCATACCTCGAATCCCGTGGCATCAATTGACTACTCAAAAATACCATCTCCCTGCTATGTGATTGACGAGGAAAGATTCAGAAAAAATCTTTCAATCATAAGATATGTGGCAGAAGAATCAGGTGCTGAAATAGTTCTTGCATTTAAGGGATTTGCTATGTGGGGTGTGTTTAATAT
>JBASIK010000193.1:0-12885 GCA_049654745.1 Bacteroidales bacterium | reverse complement strand
AGATTCCATATTTTCTCAGCCAGATCCATCGACTGCTGATATACTCTTAATTCTTCAAGCTTCATTTTCATTTCTATCCTTTTAGCACCTTAATGACAACCGAATGACTATTGAATGACTACTGAATAACGTTCGCCGCCAGGCGAACAAATGACTACCGAATTACTATCAAAATGAATCATTTCTTAAAATAATTAATCAGCAGCAACGTTGTGGTGATCGCCGAAGAAACAGTAGTAATAATGAATGAAACCGTGGGGAGGTTCATGTTGAATATTTTATGTTTCACTGGTTCGATGATGAGGACATCGTTTGGCATAAGGAAGTATGCCGGTGAAGAGAGAAGGTTTTTATCCTGAAGGTTTACTCTGTAGGTGACTGTGCCTTCGGGTGTTGTTCTTACCACCAACACGCGGTCGCGCCGGCCGTAATCACCTGCTCCCCCGGCCCTGCCGATAGCTTCAAACACAGTGAGGTAATCGTTGTAGTTATAAAATGAACCTGGATTACGTGCTTCACCGAGTACTGTAAATCTGAAACTCAACAGTTTTACATCAGCATAGGCATATTTGTATACCGAGTCTACCTTTGTCTGTATAATCTGTCTTATTTCTGGTAAGGTCATACCAGAGACTTTAATCCTGCCAAAAACAGGAAGTAAGACATTTCCTTCCTTATCAACAGGATAACCTGAAATATATTGACTTGCTTCACTTTGCATATACGACTGTCCATAAACATTAGCTCCAGACAGTATGTTTTCAATCTTGCCTTCAGTATTTAGCATTTTTATGTCAACATACAGGATATCCTTATACTGTACCCTGTATAAAGGAATCTCATACGGAAAATGCTGAGGTTCAGCCGTCTCAGGAAGATTATAAAGATATGTAAGCTTTTTCTGCGTGGTACAGGAAACAGCAAAAAGAATAATAACAATCAGGTAAATTAATTTTTTCATTATTAAAATTTTATATAAATATGTATCATATGTGCATTAACTCCTAATTATAAACCAATCAACTCCTTCTGCCTACTGCCTACTGCCTACTATTTACTGCTTACTACCTACTGCTTACTTCTACCTTTACCAACCAACCCCCACTCCGCCTATACCCTTTTTGCCCTTTAGCCCTTTTACACCAACCTTCACCTCAATCTATGCTATCGCCCCGTCAGTCACAGTCCAGAACCATGCTGACACAGGGTTCATAATTTTGCATTTCAACGCATTCAAGATGCGTTTTCTGTCATACCAGGCCTGAGGTTTTCTGATATTTTCTACCGGTTTTTTAGATTGACACTAAAAATTTCAGTTTTTTATACTTTTTTGTTAATCATCTTTACGGCTGCAATTTAAGACCAATCAGCAAACCTCAATAACCTTCTTAATAAAGTTTCAAATATATTTAACTTTTTTGAATTGTGTCCGGCGCTACAGAATTGTATCGTTAAGATTTATGACATTCTCAATTCTTTCATTTTCAATAATTTATAATATTAAATTATATATTGTATTTAATAGCTATTAAAATAAAAATATTGAATTTTTTATTTATGACCGATTTTATTATTAAAATGTTGCTGTCATAATCATAATCAACCAATTAAAAAGTGGTATAATCATATATATTTTTTTTAAAAAAGTTTCTAATTTAAATAATTTAATTATTTTTGTTATGGTAAATTCCAGGTCATCTAAAATTATATGCAACTAATATGTAAGTTCTTTTGTCTTGTTTCTGAATAAATCTGGTGGTCATGAAAAAATTATTAAATATTATCTTTTTTTCTTTTATTACGGTTTCTTTATTTTCCCAGCCAGATGGGGATGGTAGCAGTTCTAATCCATACCATGGCGTAATAAAAACACCCTGGACACTTTCAGGTGATAAGTATTGTGGTGATCTGGAAGTCACAAGCGGCACTTTTACAATTTCACCCGGAGCTGTTTTAAGATTTGGCAGCGGTAACACTCTGACAATCTCAGGAACAGGAGATATCCAGGCAATAGGTACCTCGTCAGATCCCATTACATTTACAGCTTCTGGCACAAGCTGGGGACATATAGTATTTAGTTCAACAGGAAATACTTCAGTTATTCAAAATTGTATTATAGAAAAAGGCAATGGTGGAACCTATGGTGGGGGCATATATATAACATCCAGCAATATAGAAATAAAAAACTGTATTTTTAGAAATAACAGGTCTCCAAAAGGGGGAGGAATCGGTGTCATAGGTGCAAGTCCTTATATTTATGGTTGTTACTTTTATTTAAATCAGGCAACCGGAGATGATGGAGGAGGTATATTTACGTGGGGCTCGGCCGCCACCATTGAAAATTGCTTATTTTATAATAATAGTGCCACTCAAAACGGAGGTGGGGCATATCTGGGAAATGCAGACAATCTCAAAATAACTAATTCTACATTTGCTTCCAATAATGCTGGCTACACTGGTAAGGCCATTGCTTTCAAATATAACAAAACGCCTGTCGCCACTCCGGTAATTAAAAACAGTATTATATGGGGTGCGGATGAAAACCTGTCCATAAGTTATACAGGTTATATTTCAAAAAATTCTTCAATATTTGTCAACAGTGCGATCCAGGGTTATACTTCCGGATATACAGATTGCATAGGGTTAAATGCAAACAATACCGCCCCAGATGGTCCAAATTTTATAAATCCTGGCCCTTCAGGTACAATAAATCTATCTATTGCTTTTGTTTCCCCCTGCCGCGACAAGGGTACATCTTCCGGGGCGCCAACAACCGATTATGCAGGCAACCAGAGGATTGGACCTTTTGATATCGGTGCATACGAAGTCCAGTACAGCCGCTGGGCGGGAGGTGCCAGCGGACAGGAGACTGCATGGAACGTTTCATCAAACTGGGAACAGGGATTATTACCCGGAAGTAGTTCAAATACAGTAATTCCAGATGTTACATACGACCCAATAATAACCAGTTCCGTAACACTTGGATATCTTGAAACTGAGTCAGGTGGAAATCTTACAATCGGTTCAGGAGGAGTACTTTCAGTACCAAATTTGTTAAACAATGGAACTTTGATTTTTGGACCGGGCAGTAAAGGAACCATTACAACGGTTACAAACTACGGAACTTTTAAACTACAATCAACTTCTGAAGGCTTTGGCTCCGTTATATTAAATAATTATTCAGGTGATGATGCTTCATTCGAACTTTTTCTTAGCGGAGGAGATGATGGAAATAAAAAATATAAATGGCATTATATAACCCCGCCCGTTATTTCCATGGATGCAAGTGTATTTAGCAATGTTACTCTCGACCTGGCCCAGTATGTTGAGAGCCTTCCCACAGGAAGTACCAGCGAAGGCTGGGTTGCTTTTGACGGTTATGTTTATTCGGATGGATCCACCAATAATACTTACGCTTTTAATACATTATATTCAGGGAAAGGATATAATTACTATTACAAGGATGACCACACATTTTATTTTACAGGACAACCGGTTACTTCAAATGTACAGGTAGACCTTGGATATAGTGGCACTCCATCAATTCATGGATTTAACATGTTGGGCAATCCATTTATGTCAGGACTTGATTGGGACTATATAATTAGGCAGCAAGATTACCCTGCCAATACAAGTAAAGGGGTATATTTTACAAGGAATAATGAACAATGCAGTTATATAGGTGGTGTAGGAATACCAGAAGGTGTTACTGGTATAATTCCTCCTATGCAGGGTTTCTTTACAAAAACATATGAGAGCGGACATTATATCACAATTCTACTTGAAGCAAGGACAAACGACAACATTCATGAGAGATATAAAGGCTCATCAACTATCCCACTTATAAGAATTTCCATAACCGGAAATGACAGAACCGATGAAACAGTAGTCAGGTTTGATAATGAAGCAAAAAGCAATCTGGATTATGATTTTGATGCATTGAAAATGTTCATTGATAACAACCAGACATATATTTGTTCATACATGGGTGATGTTAAATATGCCATTAACGGTCAACCTTTCCCCGAAAATGAAACTGAAATACCTTTAATTGTTAATTTTATTGAAAATGGCACTTATTCCTTAAAAGCCACCCAATTACAGGGGTTGGAAAATTACAATGTAAAACTTAAAGACAATGAAACATCAGTAATAACCAATCTTAAAACAAATCCTGTTTATACTTTTTATTCAACCAAAGGCACATTTGCAGGAAGATTTATACTAGCTTTTTCAAGTGCAACTACATTGACAGAAAAGATACCCGAATCAAAATCAGATTTTAAAATATACAATTCTTCAGGAACAATATTTATTTTACCTGAAAATGATATGTGGGATGGAGCAAATGTCTCCATTCGTATATTTGACATTACAGGGCGTACTATTATAATGAAGAATGCTATTGAACTAAGACACAATACACCATATATTATTAATTCACCAGAGCAATCAGGGATCTATTTTGTAGAAATTAAATCGAGTTTTAATAAATATACAGGTAAAATAATTGTAAAATAATTTTTATATTTGTTTAGTTTTTTAAATGATGAAAAATAAGAAAAAATATATTTCTCCTAAGGTTACAAAAATATCTTTAGATAATACCATTTCAGCGGTCATGCAAACTGAAATGCCGCCAAACCCTCCACCACGTGGATCTGGCAATAAAGGAAGCAACCCGTTTGAAAGTCCTTTTTCTGATAAACCATTCGGTTGAAAACATTTTATTACTTTATTAAGCAAATTCGCAACCATAAAGTATTAAAATATGTCTATATTGTAAATATTAACTACCTCTGAGATGACTAGAAAAATATTGCTATTCATATCCTTTTTTTTACTGGCTACCGTTGATTTGCTTCCTCAACCTCAGGAAATTTATTATTCCGGTATCACAGCGAAAAAAGGACCTGCAGATGACTGGTCAGGCGGTCCCTATGATATAGGATTTGATTTTACTTTTTTTGGTACCACTTACTCACAGTTTTATATCAATAGTAATGGGATGATACTCTTTGGTTCAGGTTTTTCTGGAGGAGATGAGGTTTCAATACCCACTGCAGGAGCACCTGATAATTATATAGCAGCATTCTGGGATGATCTTGTGATTGATGGAACAGGTGCTATTATGTACAAAACAATTGGTACTGCACCAAACCGTAAGCTTATCGTTCAATTCAGAAATATGGGATTCTATCCTAATCCCGTTTATTTAGGTACTTTTTTCATAATATTGTATGAAAACTCAAATATCATTCAGGTTCAATACAGGCTGCTAATACTAAAATCTTTCGACCGTACACACGGAGCCAGTGCTACAATAGGACTTGAAAATTCTGACGGTTCGGCTGGTGTTCAATATTCATATCACAATCCTGCTGCCGTTTATACAGGAAGCGCAATTGCATTTATTCCTTCAGGAAATACTTATACCATTAATTCAGATGCCATTTATGATGGTGTGTTCCTTACAACCAATGAAGCACTTCCTGAGCCTGGTATTACTCCCCTTATATCGCCATCAGACGGTTCAACAATCGGTACAAGTCATTTATTCCAATGGAGTCAAGCATCATATGCGTCTTCATATTCTCTTAAATTATCGACAAATCCTACTCTGGGGGGAGCTCTAAGTTATAATGCAGGGTCTTCTTTGTCATATCAAATAGATGGTTTAATACCAGGTACAACATATTACTGGGCAGTATTTTCATCTAATTCAACAGGCTTTACCTGGTGTGAAGTTAGAAGCTTTACCGTAAGTACAACCCCACCATTAACAGGAATTCCAAGAACTTTGTGGACTGAACAGGGGAATGAACTTCTGGAACAGATTCAGTATACCGGTGGAGACGGTAGTTCTGTTACAGCAACTATTACCAGCCTTCCTGCCCAGGGATCTCTATATCAGGTAAGCGGAGGACTGAAAGCAGAAAAGATTACAACAGTACCCACCCAGCTCACTGACCCTGACAGGCGATTTATCTTTGCTGCCGACGGAGGTACAGGAAACGGAGTGGGTAGCTTTAACTTCTATGTGACAGATAACACCGGAAACTCCCCGGAAGTAACCTTTACAATAAATGTAAGTCCGCCCGGCATACCGAATGTTATGGTAGTTGCAAGAAACACAGGTGTTGAGATACAGTTCGACAGGCAAATGAACAATCCTGCCGGTAAGGAAAATCAGTTTACAGTTATGGTTAATGGCAGTCCGGTGAGTGTTACTTCAGTGGCACTCAAAACAGGTGACCCCTATTCGTTTTCGCTTTCTCTTGCCACACCTTTAACTGGCAGCGAAACAGTCACGGTTGCTTATACGCAAGGAGATGTGACCGCCACTACGGGAGGATATCTGTTGTCTTTCACTGATATACCAGTTACTCTTCTGGCACAGACAATAAATTTCCCTGTCATCCCCGAAAAGAAATACGGAGATCCGGATTTTAATCCGGGTGCATCAGCTTCAAGCGGGGGTGCCATAACCTATTCAAGTTCGAACCTGCTGGTGGCAGCTATTATTTCAAACAAGGTAAGAATTACCGGGGTAGGAACATCAGTCATTACTGCCCGTCAGGCAGGAAACGGGACCTACGCTCCCGCCCGCTATGAAAGGCCGCTTACAGTTGTTAAAGGAGACCAGACCATCACCTTCGCTCCACTGCCTGAAAAAACATACGGAGACGACGACTTCACCATTACCGCTACTGCTTCTTCAGGTCTGCCTGTATCATTCTCAAGCAGCAACACTTCTGTGGCTACTGTAACTGGCAACTCTGTTCACATTGTCGGTGCAGGCACAACAATAATAACCGCATCTCAACCTGGTAATGAAAATTACAATCCGGCTTCTGATATACAACAAACGCTTATAGTTAACAAGGCTAATCAGACCATCACCTTCGCTCCGCTGCCTGAAAAAACATACGGAGATGCCGACTTTAACATCACCGCTACGGCTTCCTCAGGTCTGCCTGTATCATTCTCAAGCAGCAACACCTCTGTGGCTACAGTAACTGGCAATCTGGTTCACATTGCCGGGGCAGGAACCACAACTATTACAGCATCTCAGCCGGGTAATGAGAATTATAATCCCGCTCAGGATGTAGAGCAAATACTTACTATCAATAAAGCCGAACAGGCAATAACTATTATAAGAAGTCCTGAAACTATGATGATAACCGACACATTCAGGTTACAGGCTATTACTTCGTCGGGTTTGCCTGTTTCATTTGAAAGCAGCAATACGGCTGTAGTCTCGGTAAGTGGTAATACACTTACTGCCTTAGCAAAGGGGACTGCCTCCATAAGGGCATTCAATAACGGCAATAGTAATTATCTGCCTGCTGAAACTTCATTTTCAGTAGAAGTGACAACCACTCACAAAGAGATAATGCATCTATTCACACCTAACGGCGATGGCATCAATGATTACTGGGAACTTCCGCAACTTTCAGAATGGGGCCGTTGTGAAGTGAAAGTTTACAACCGCTGGGGTAAACTGGTTTACGACAATCCCGATTACAATAACCTCTGGGACGGTACTTCAAATGGTAATCCCCTCCCGGAAGGAGCCTATTATTTTATTATTAAGACGCAGAATGCAGGGACTGTGAAGGGAACGGTAAATATTATAAGATGACAGAAATCGGGTAATAGGTATTCGGTAACCGGTACCCGATAACTATCGGGTCGGTATTCGGTTATAAAAAGAATTAATGGGTTGGAAATTTATTAAAATAATAGAAATATGGAGTATGTTAAAAGTTTTCGGGATCTGGAAGTTTACAAGCTTGCTCGGGAGGTTTCAAAAGAAATATTTTTTCTCAGTAAAACATTCCCTGACGATGAACGATTTTCGTTGACCAGTCAGATAAGAAGGTCTTCACGTTCTATTGGCGGACAGATAGCAGAAGCATGGGGCAAAAGAAGATATGAGCTACATTTTATTTCAAAACTTACAGACTCAGATTCAGAACAACTTGAAACACAACACTGGCTCGAAGAAGCAACAACCTGTGAATATATAGACCCTAAAACTGCTAATAAACTTGTTAATAAATGTGAATCAATAGGAAAAATGCTTCAATCAATGATAGATAAGGCAAGTGCTTTTTGTAAAAAATAAACTTCATACAAACCAATTTACTGAATACCGATTACAGAATACCGAATACCGGATGTAAAAAATAAACGAAATGAAACGATATCTATTATTATTCCACCTAATCCTCCTATCAACCCTTCTTTTAAGGGCTCAGCAGACGCCTTTATCGGAGAATTACTTCATGGACAGGTACAGTCTTTCTCCATCATATGCCGGACAGGTTAATCCCGGACTGCTTGTTGCGGGTTACCGCAGCGACTGGAGTGGTATTGCCGGTGGGCCGAAAACTATGACGATAACATATAATGACCTCCTGCCGGTGGTTAATAATGCAGGAATTGGCGGTAAAATAATTTATGACAGGGCGGGCATTTTCACGCAGCTCTATGTAATGAGCTCATATTCATACAAGGTGAAAGTGGCTGATGATCATTTCATTATGTTCGGTCTTTCCGCAGGGATTTACCATAATACCATCAATCTGACAGAATATTATAATGATCCTGGTTATCTTATCGATCCGTCACTTGTAAATCTGGATGTGAAGTCGAAAATCAAATTCATGTCCGATTTCTCAGTTGCATATAACTGGAAGAACCTGAACACAGGATTTCTTTTCTCAAACATCAGTTTTGGGGATGCCTCGTATAAGGAAGTTGAACTAAAATATAATCCCCTTTCAAATTTCAGATTTCATGCCTCTTACAAACATGATTTCTCTGAAGAGTGGTCGGTTGTTCCTCTTGTAATTATAAGAGGCGGGAAGTATGTCAGGAGCCAGTTTGAGGCTGCTGCTCAGGTTATATGGACCGGCAGGGTGTGGGGTTCTCTGGCATTCCGTGATCCGGGTATTTTCGGAATAGGCCTTGGTGGAAGAATCATCAGGGGTTTATGTCTGGGATATAACTTCAATATGGCATCAAACGTTGCCCTGAATGCTTTCAACAGTCATGAAATTTCACTTGGAATAGATATAAAAGAATTTATCAGGCAAAAATAAAAATCACCTGTTTTCAAAGATTGCTTACACCTTTCACCTTTCAACCCCTTATCCCCTTCGCCTTTACCCCTTTAAATCTTTACGCCCTTTCGCCCCTTAAGCCTTTTAGCCTTTATGCCCTTTTTGCCTCTTCGCCTTTAAACCTTTTTGCCTAAATATTTTATCTTTGACAGAAAAACAAATGAAAATCCTCAGCGTTGTTGGTGCCAGACCAAATTTCATGAAAATTGCTCCTTTTGTAAAGGTTATAAATAATCACAACAACAATAATCCTGATTATAAAATAACCCATACACTTGTACATACAGGCCAGCATTACGATTTCAGGATGTCGGATAATTTCTTTCATGACCTGGGAATACCCGAACCTGAAATAAATTTAGGCGTAGGCTCCGGTACTCATGCAGAACAGGTAGGTAATACAATGATTGAATTTGAGAAAGTTCTTCATAAAAAAAGACCCGACTGGGTGGTGGTTGTAGGAGATGTAAATGCCACTCTAGCATGTTCTGTAACAGCAAAAAAAGAAATAATTAAATGCTGTCATATTGAAGCCGGTCTCCGCTCCGGCGACATGACAATGCCTGAAGAAATAAATCGTATTGTAACTGACAGGGTATCAGATCTCCTGCTTGCTCCAGATCAAATATCTGTAAATAACCTTCTTTCAGAAGGAGTACCGGAAAACAGAATTGTCATGACTGGAAATATAATGATTGATACTTTCGATACCAATATTGGCAGGGCGAAAGAACTCAACATTAATAATATAATTGCCGGAAATCTTGCAACAGCACTTAACAAAATCCCCACTCTGAAAGAAAACGAACCTTTTGCTTTCGTAACTCTTCACAGGCCTTCCAATGTGGACGATCTTAACATTCTTTCCTCAATTACGGAATTCCTTTCCAAAGAAGCCGCCCGAGAACTGATAATCATCTGGTCAGTCCATCCCAGAACAGAAAAAAACCTGAAGAAATTTAAACTCTGGGACTCATTGGCAGAAAATAAAAACATGATACTTCTTCATCCTATTTCTTATACTGAAACCCTGAAATTGAATTTATCAGCCCGTCTGATAATGACAGACAGTGGCGGACTGCAGGAAGAGAGCACCGTACTTGGAACTCCATGTATCACTTTGAGAAACAACACTGAACGTCCGGTTACTCTCCGGCAAAATGGAGGAACATCAGTTCTTGCCGGAAATAATCCTGAAATAATAAAAAAAGAATTTTACAACGCCCTCACTATGGAACGCAAACCTTTCAGACCCCCTCTCTGGGATGGCCATGCTGCTGAAAGATGCCTTAAAGCAATTCTGGAATACCAGACATAAAATAATTTAATCATTTATAAAATATTTTAGTTTTACATATTGCACAGTGTTAATATAGAGTCAAACAGTTCTCTCACAAAAAATCCTTATCCCCTTCGCCTTTACACCTTTAAATCTTTCCGCCCTTACGCCCCTTAAGCCTTTTAGCCTTTACCCCCTTTCGCCTTTGTGCCCTTTTTGCCTTTTCCCCCTCCTTTATTATCTTTATATCATGAACCATCCCGCCGACATACTTACTCCTCAGGAGAGGGTGCTTCTCCTTTTATGCAGGCCTGATTTATCTGATAAAGAAATATATTCACTAAAAAGATATCTGAACGAAATATCCAGCTGGCAAGCGATGTTACACATCATAAATGATCATGGAATTATTGCTCTTGCCTGGCATAATTTGAATAAATATGGATTGATTGAAATTGTCCCGTCTTCCGAAAGAGAGATGATGCATAAAGCATATCTGAAAAACATTGCACGCAATACTGCAATCTTTTCTCTTTTTGATGAAGTGGCAAATATTGCTCTGAAGAATGAAATCAAAATTATACCTATTAAAGGATTATTGCTTGAAAAGACGGTATATGGAAATATAGGCCTCAGGCAAATGGGAGATCTGGATATTCTTGTCTCTCCGGAGGATGCAATGAAAATGAGAAACGCACTCATCTCTCAAGGGTTTAGAACAATTCCTTATATTTCACCATTACATTCCTTCTTTCTTCACTCCTATGGAAAACACATGCCTGAAATGTACCGCAATGGATTGAATGTAGAAATACATTTCAGGCTATTTCGTGACCGGCACAACTCTTTTACACGAGAAATGATAAGCCGGTCAATCCAACAATTGCCAGGGGGGAATTCTGTTACGTATTCTCCACCTTTGGTGTATCATTTCATCTACCTTGTTAAACACCTCCGTTGGCATCAAAGAACAGGTAATTCACAGCTCCGGCTCTATTGTGATCTTGTATTTCTTATTGCCAGACACGGCAAAGAGATTCTTGGTGATGAACTCTTTTCACTCGCAAAGCGGTTAAGAATGGAAAATGAACTAAATATTATCCTTGCCTTGCTTGAAAAATATTTCAGTATCCAAACAGTAAGAATATCTTCAATCCCTGAATATGAGTATGATAAGTTTATAAAATTTCTGCCCCACCCCAAATTCAACCCACCGGAAGAAAGAACCGGAACTTTTACGGAACAGGTTGAAAACATAGAAGGTATTCACCACAAAGTACTTTTTTCACTTGGAATGTTATTCCCTTCTCTTACTTTCATGAAATGGCGATACAACACAGGAACAAGACTTAAAGCTTTGCTTTTCTACCCCAAACGCTGGTTCGATTTTTTCAGAAAAATTTTCAAATCTACATGAATAAAAAGACTTTTTTGCTACACACTGCTTTCTGCCTACTGCTTACTACTTACTACTTACTGCCTACTGCTTACTGTTTACTGCCCTTTGCCTGCTGATCTTCTTAAGGAACGTTGGTGAAATAGCCAGAATAATATTTTGTTCTATTTTTTCAATCCTTACCACAACCCTTTTTCTTGAGCCTACCTTAACCAGTTCTCCCATTAATCCTTTGAGAAGCCCAGTGGTGACTTCGACCAGATCGCCTTTTTCAAATTTTTCCGTGGTAACCTCAACCTCTGCATCACTGTTAATTATAAGTCGCAGATTATTTATCTGATATTCCGGGATTGCAACTGCCTTCCCTTCAAATGTTATTAATCTTACAACTCCTACAGTCTTGTAAACGACAGGAAAAAATTTGGGTTGTGTTTTCACAAAAATGTATGAGGAAAGCAGTGGTTTTTCGACCATCTTCCTGCGGTCTGACCACTGTCGCATCGTCTTTTGAAGCGGAAGAAAAGTTTCAATACCCGAATCAACCAGCCTTTTATAAACCAGCTTTTCCGCCCTTGGCTTTGTGTAAACAGCATACCATTTGTTCACCTTCTCACACTTGTTGTTGCTTTCCTTCTGCTCCATTGACTCTTTCACATTCATTTGCCACACAAAAATAATCTATTTATAGTCCTTTTATGCAGATTTTTACAGAGAGGCCATCTTTTTTATTGTTTTCTTGAATTTGTAGTTGACTTTTATAATAATCGCACCACCAATGTACTAATACAGGTTCTCAATTGTGTTTCATCGTATTATAACATATCAACATTTGTATTTTCTTTTTGTAAACTGACCCCCCTTTGTATTTATTTTTATCATAAACTGACCCCCCTTTGTATTTCCTTATATCATAAACTGACCCCCTTTGTATTTCCCCCCACGGGGGGAAAAATTATTGTAACAATCTGTTTTTCAGATATATTTGAATTCTTTGCAATATACTTTTAATGTAATCTGTCATTATCCAGGGGATTGGGTGGTAAGCCCCCTCTTTACGGAGTAGAGAGGGGGTCTGGGGG
>JBASIK010000192.1:0-31480 GCA_049654745.1 Bacteroidales bacterium | reverse complement strand
CTTACGATTTTACACCTTCTTTTTTAGACCCACGGATTCAAGGTTCAGGAGTTCAGGGTTCAAAGTTCAAGGTTTCAGAGTTTCAGGAGTTTCAGTATCTGTCATTATACTTTCTCCTTTCTCCTTTCTCCTTTTGCCTTTTGCCTTTTGCCTTTTGCCTTTCTCCATTCTCCATTCTCCTCCCCATGCTCCCGCCCCGTCAGTCACATAAGCCTCTACGCCTCTAAGTTATTGCCTGCCCCATTTAATGCCTATGTGCCTGACTCCCACATCGTAAACCTGAATTAAAATTAAATAAAAATTCAGGAAACAGGCAAGAAAGTTTGGTGATATTTTAAACTTAATATTCATTGCATAAATTTATGACAGAATCAGATGCCTGCATATTTCTTATAACAGAATACCTCAGCAGTTAATTTGCTTATTTCCTGACAATTGCAGTTTTTTTGAAATTTCTCCGGAACAGCTTAATTGCACTTGCGCCGGAGAATATGTTCCCGTTTATTTCTGACCTTACGGCTCCGGCGCCGCACGTGTATGCGGCATTCGTGCTACAAACATTTCACCGCTACGCGGTTTGAAGGTCCGGCAGTCTGAAGTCTGAAGGTTGATATGATCAATTAATTTGTATTCGTCAAGTAGAATGACATCTAAGTGTGGCAGATAAAATCCCGGAACATATCTTTCCGGCAGATGAATTTGACCTCCGGCCGGTGTACGGGTGCAGCAACATTGACTCTACAGGTTAATAAAAGTTTTATAAGAATGATTTTTACCGTTGACTAACCGGACACTCTGCTTTTCATAGCACCGTCCGTGTTAGGTGCTGAGCCGTTTTTAGAATCTATTAAATTCATAAAAATATACCCACTGAAAAAGATAATACACCATTTTTCATTAATTCATCAGAATCATTTGAAAGGTTAGTTAACCCTAATCCATAATTAATTCCAAGTCGAACTTTTTTTATTTCTATTCCAGCTCCAAAGTTTATGCCGAGATCTAATCTTTTAATTTGATCAGTCTCAGACCCAAAATCTATTGTTTCCTCAAATCCACCACCTTTCATTTTGGCAGATAGTCCAATCCCAAAGTATGGACCTGCCTGAGCAAATAATTTTACAGTTCCCAGATCATACTTATAGGCTAAATTCAAAGGTATCTCAAAATAATTAATAGGGAAATCTATTTCTACCCCTAATAAACTCATTTTAGTTCCTTTCTGGGAGAAGAGTATACCAGAATTAAAATAAATTTCATTTGAAATTATCACTTCACCAATTAAGCCTGCTTGTACACCAGTCAAATTGGAAGTGGAAATACTAGTCCCAGAATACTCATATTGAGCATTTGCTAATGATAATCCAGCTTTAATGCCAATCTTTTGTGCATTTACATTTGCGAGTAAGATACTTAGTACGCAAATCAATGTAAGTTTTTGTTTCATAGATAGATTAGATTAATTTAATTGATAAAGATTAATATACTACTAATAAGATAGTCAAAGTAAAATAGTAGCAAGTATAACACCCACTTTGAAATATTTCTTTTCCTTGCTTATTTGTCTCATTAGGGCGTAGACTGCCTTGCACCCAACTTGTTATATGTTTACCAAAAGCATACAATAGTACCAAAATTCGGTGTTATTGTTTACCTTTCTGTACTCTTTATATAAAACAGTTTATTAAAAATAATAAAATTTTTTACAAATCGTCAAACGGACTGCGGATTTTTTGTATACTCTGTGTGCTTACATGAGTATATATCTCTGTGGTCCGGCTGCTTTTATGCCCCAGCAATTCCTGTATATACCGTAAATCCATTCCCCCTTCCGGTAAATGCGTGGCATACGAATGCCTGAACCAATGAAGTGTCACCGGTTTTTTAATTTTTACTTTAAGCAATGCTTTTTTAATACTTGTTCCAGGCTCCTTTCGCTATACTTTTTCCCCTTTACCTGCACTTCAAACAGCCATATTCCTGGCCTGTAAACTTTATAGTATCCACGAAGCATTTCACGTGTATAACTCTTCCGGCAATAATTTTTTTCATATTATGCAGCGAGATTCTTAAAAATTCTGAATATATCTGTTAATACTCTGCTATCCTGTACGAACCATCCCGGATCTTCTTTCTGCTTATGCTCCCGCCCCGTCAGTCACATAAGCATTATTTATGTATTCCACCTGCAAAATGTCTGCTCGCCTGAATACTAATGCCTGACTACCACATTGTAAACCTGAAATAAAATTAAATAAAAACTTTATAAAAAAAGAAAACAATCGTGGTGATTTATTAAAATTCAATTACCGCCGTCCATTTTACAAACGGAAACTACCACAGATACTCTCCTTTTGTCTCCCGGAAAGTCAGAACAATCAATCGACCTCAAACAATTGTCCCTGCCCATAATCCTCCTCCGGATCAGCAGCTTTCATATATGATTGGGTTTCTTCTGCAATTTTGTATTTTTTCTCCCCGCTTAAATCTTTCTGGTATTTCTCCCAAACCTCCTTCAGTTTCTTCATGTGTGCCTCCATATCAAAATCCGGTGTCAGACGGTCGTAAGCTTCCAAAACAAGCCGGCGGGTACGGTATTCACCATATTTGCGGATTTCCTTTTCCTTCAGCACCCTGAATATTTCACCCGGAAAATCATTTCCATATACATCCTGCGGATCCAGAATATACTTTCTCCCCACCTGCAGGCAAAAGGCTGAAGCAATTCAGCACTTTGTGTTTTTAGATGGATGTGACCTGTGCCACGCACATGCGAACAAAAAGGCAATAACACAATAAATTCGGTGCAAGCTGAATTTTGCGTGCCGGTGCAAGGAACTTTCCCGAAGATCACGAGCGAAAGTGGCAATTGAAAAAACGTCTTTAACCTCAAAGCACACCAGAGATGAGCAAAGAATACAAATATTATACTTTGAAAATATATTCTTTGCGAACTTTGCTATAACTTTGCGGTCTGGGACTTTAAAATAGTTGTTGATTTTTCCACACCGGCACTACCTGAAGGTATGGGCCGACCTGGCAGGGAAGGAGAAATTGTATAACAACCGAGAAAAAATATATTTATAAAACATTTTTAACAGGCGACCGTAAAAAAAGCTGTAATAAATTAATTTTTTCCTTGTTTGATCTTAATAAGGGGAAATATTCAAAGGAAATCAAATTAGAACATTAAATACTAGAAAATTAAGAATGAAAAAAAGGCTATCTTTTTTTATTGTTTTTATTACACTTATTTTAATAAATATCTCAACATACGGACAAGCAGATTCAACGGATGTCAGAAAGCTTTTTGAAATGCCTCTCTCTGAACTTTTTAGTCAGGAGATAATAACTTCATCAAAATACACTCAAACACTGCCAGAGGCTGCCTCTTCAATATCCGTTATACAGTATGATGAGATTAAAGATTTTAATTTTTCAACACTTGCTGAAGTACTCAATACCAGAAGCGGATTTTATTTATCGAACGACAGGAATTACATTTATGCAGGTTCCCGGGGATTCAGCCGGCCAACTGATTACAATAACAGAATAGTTGTTCTTGTAAACGGCCATGTAATTAATGAAGTTGTTTACGGAGCATCGTTTATTGAACATATTCTCGGCATAAATCCTGATGATATAGAAAAAATAGAAATAATCAAAGGGCCCGGTACATCAATATATGGTACCGGGGCCATGCTTAATACTATTAATATTATCCCGAAAGACGGTGCCTCAGGCAAAGGTTTAAGAGCCACAATTGAAAAAGGCTCATTCGGACTGCATGCAGCATCAGTCTCCTTCGGAACAAAAACCAGAACAGGCAATGTTTTTATTGCTGCAGCCGGCGGACAATCAAAAGGCGAAAACTTTTATTTTCCTGAACTCGATTCCCCTGAAACAAATTACGGTATCTCAGAGAGACTTGATGGGGAAAATTACGGAAACTTCCTGACTGTTTTCAAGACAGGTAATTTAACACTTACAGGGAACATATCGTCACGAAAGAAAGGAATACCCACAGGTGCTTTTGGAACGGATTTGACAAATACACCTTATTCATTCGACAGAAGGTATTTTATTGAATCATCATACAGAAAAGAATTTGAGAATAACAAACATATTTTGTTACGCGGTTATTATGATAACTATTTTTACAAAGGTTTTTACCCGTCAGACGGAGAAAATTCATATGACCATTCATCCGGTAAATGGTTGGGAACAGAACTTCAATACTTTATGAAAATCGGCAAAAAACATGAAATTATATCAGGTACAGAATTTAAACATATTTACAGAGCTGATTACAAAGAATGGACTGATAATGAAATATTCTTTGATAAAAATTTTCCATACAGCATATTTTCAGTTTATTTTCAGGATCAATTTGAAATTATTTCAAATTTAAAATTAACCGCCGGGTTCAGATATGACTGGTATTCAGTATTTCATGATGCAATTACTCCCCGGATTGCTCTGGTTTACAATTACTCAGAAAAATCAGTCATAAAAGTTCTTTATAATGAAGGATTCAGGATACCTAATATTTACGAAGCACATTATGAATCCGAAGGTTTCCACAAGCATAATCCTGATATTAAGCCTGAAAAAATAAACGCAGGAGAAATTGCCTGGATTAATCAGATAAGCAAAAGTCTGACCGGTTCAGTATCTGTTTACACCTATGACATAATAAATCTGATTGATCAGTACCTTGATGAAACTGACGGATTAACGAGTTTTAAAAACATAGGTAAAACAAGGGGCTCAGGAATTGAAACAGAAATTAATTTCAGGCATAATAATTCATTAGGCGGTTATGTAAATTTAACTTATCAGAGGACATTTGACAGAATCGATAAAAATGTACTGACAAATTCTCCCGGGTTTATGCTGAAATCAGGTTTGACAACAATGCTATGCAAATTTTTTACAGTCTCACCGGAATTTTATTACGAATCAGGCAGAAAAACCCTCTCAGAAAACACAACCGGTAATCTGTTTCTTATTAATTTTTCGGTAAATACAGATAATATCTTCAAATTTCTTGATTTTTCGTTTAAAGTCAACAACCTTCTAAACCGCAAATACTATTCCCCTGCAGGTTTTGAACATGCACAGGATATGATTATACAGCCAAGGAGAAATGCTCTCATTAAACTTTCAGTTAAATTCTGACATGAAAATTTTTAACAGCTTTATTTACTGTCTCAGACCACTATTTCTTTCCCTGATATGTTGCTTTCTGGTACCAATACCACAAGCAAGAGGACAGTATGACATTAATATCCTGAAAGCAGCATATATAGAAAGAATTACACGTTTTATCGAATGGCCTGACAACAAAAGGGATACTGTAAAGTTCAGAATCGGAGTTTATGCTAATGCTGAATTTGCAGATGTTCTTGCCAATACACTTAAAGAGAGACCGATAAAGGGAAGATTGGTGGAAGTGAACATAATTTCAGATCTCAGAAAAATTAATAATTATGATTTATGTTACTTTGAAAATATTAATGAAGCACAGATTAAAGATATCATTTTTACAGCAAACAAAGAAGGTATTTTAATTTTTACGAATGAAACAAAGTTCGGGAAAAAAGGGGGACATATCAATTTTTATGTTGAAGATAACAAACTTAAATTTGAGATAAACTATAGTTCATTGACTGAAGGGAATTTCAGGACAAGTTATATATTGTTAAGTAACTCAAAAGTAATTTGATGTTTATGAAAATATTTAAAAGCCTTTCAATCAGATTAAAACTTATTATAATCGTTATCATTATATCAGCAATAAGTCTTCTGGCCTGTAACACTATTACACTAATAAGAAACATCTCAGTGTTCAGGCAGGAACTTTATAATAATCTTGAACTTGAGGCAAAGTTAGTTGCTGATTATTCAGTTCCGGCTTTATTATTTGATGATAGAAAAGGGGTAGAAGTTATTTTAGAAAAACTGAGAAATATTCCTTTTGTTATCGGTGGTGTGGTTTTTGATTCCAACGGTAAAAAATATGCAACTTTTAAGAGAGAAGGTCATGAATATTTGACCGAAATTAATGATATTGGATTTAATCTGAATCGGGAAGAAAAACTTTTACATATAAATTATCCCGTAAAATCCGGAGAAGAATTACTGGGGTCGATTTCACTTTTTGCAACAACGGACCCTATCAGGGAAAAAGTATTTGAACACCTGAAATGGATGACTTTAATTTTTATAGGTTATGCTTTTCTTGCTTTGCTTCTGATATTGATACTTGAAAGGGTGATTACAAGACCGATAATTCAGCTCTCGAGGACTGCTGAGCATATAACGGAAACCGGAAATCTTAAAATCAGACTGAAAAAAGAATCTTCTGATGAAATAGGTTCTCTATACGAAAGTTTTAATGCGTTGTTAACAAGTCTTGAAAAAAGAAAAGATGAGAGGGACGAGGCTGAAAAAGCCCTGCTTGAAGAGAGGGAGAGACTTGAGATGCGTGTTCTTGAAAGAACAAGGGAATTGTCAGAAGCCAAAGAAAAGGCCGAAGAATCCGACAGGCTTAAAGCAGCTTTCATATCTAACTTTTCTCATGAAGTCCGGACACCATTAAATGCAATACTCGGGTTTACCAATCTGCTGTTTGAGAAAGAACTCCCTGAAGAAGAGAAAAAATATGCGTTGGAATGTATAAATGATTCCAAAAATAATCTGCTCAGGATTGTGGAAAATATTCTTGAAATTTCAAATCTCGATTCCGGTCAGTTTCATCTTTATTATTCTGAATTTGATGTTAATAATGCTATAATCCAAACAATAAATAAGGCCTATGAACATATTAACGAAAGAAAAAAGGAATCCGTACAAATTAAAGTGTCACTGAAAAATTCAGAAGGTTTAAAAATTGTTTCTGATCCCCGGAGATTACAAAAGGTTCTTGATTGCCTCCTCGACAATGCTGTTAAATTTACAGAAAAAGGAGTTATTGAGGTTGGAACTTTTATAGAAGATTCTGAGACTATCGGATTTTTTATAAAGGATCCCGGTCGTGGGATATCCGAAGATAAAAAAGATAAAATTTTTGAAAGGTTTTATAAGATACCATCTGAAGAGATATTATACGAAGGTGCCGGACTTGGACTTTCTGTTTCAAAAGGTATAATTGAATTAATGAAAGGAAAAATTTGGGTTGAATCAGAACCCGGCTCAGGTTCTACATTTTATTTTACACTCCCAATCTCAGCCCCAGAAGGCTATAAACAAGAATACCTATATGCTATAAGAAGTAAAATTAATCTCAAAGGGAAAAAGGTTTTAATTGCAGAAGATAATTTTAGCAATTATGCGTATATGGCAGAGGTTGTAAAGCTAAACCAGATGGAACCAACTTATGCCAAAAACGGAAAAGAGGCTTTTTACCTTGCAAAAGAACATGATTTTGACATCATTCTGATGGATATTCTGATGCCTGAAATGGATGGTATCGAGGCAACAAGAAAAATCAAGGCCGTTAAACCACATATCCCGGTAATTGCCCAGACTGCTGTAAGTATTTATGAAAATGAGGAAGATATTAAAGACCTTTTTGATGACTATCTGATCAAACCTATTCAAAGCAAAGAACTTATCGATAAAATTACCATAATCTTGAACAAATAAAAGAGCTTTGCGTTTGTTTAAACATTTATTATCATGTTGATTATCATTTTCTTTTTTTATAAGATTTCCAGAGTCTCTTAAGTTTGCCTGTCTGCTTGTGCGCCCGGTCTGGAGTAAGCATCTAAACACTGGAATGTGGTCTTTCAGAATTGTAAATGTGAATTATCTGCTTTATAACTACCTACGCATCATTGTATCCTTTTAACTCCATATCATAAAGCCATTCAGTTTTTAATATTCCGTATACTCTTTTCGGGATTGCGTTTTCATATGGATCTCCGTTCTCTGTCATGCTGATTTTAATTCCATGAGCCTCAAGAACCTTTACATATTTGACACTACAATATTGTATGCCACGATCAGAATGATGAATTATTTCCTTACATTCAGCAGGAAGCTGGCTTATTGCTATCCGATGATCTTTCTTGAATATGCATCAGTAATTAGATACAGATACAAAAAACCTTCTTCTCAGGTATTATATCTTTTATTAGATTGGGATACTTGTGCAGCCAGTGAAACGAATTCGTCGTTACAACCCGAAACTTGCGCCTGCAAACCAGTAAACCTTCTCGACGAAGAAAATTTAAAAAAACATCCCTGCCAATCTGCAGCTGCTGAGGAACTCTCTCTTTTATCATTTATCATTTTCAACATCTTTCTACCTCCAATCCTTTTTTATGTCTCCCGGATCTTCTTTACAACCGTAAGAATTAAATCCTCATTTAACCTCTCTTTGTAATTATATCCCGTACGCTTGTAGTAAGCCTGTCGTGTCTTGCCAAACAGCCCACGGATAAAATCCATTCCATAACCTTTATCTGTGCAGGCTACTTCTTCGACTGTTTGCCACCATGTTTTTTTCTTATCGGAATATTAAACTGCCTCTCAGCTATATCAATCATTATATTTAACGCCCTGTTCCTTATTCGCTCCTCTTCCAACTCCTGCTTTAACCTGAGATTCTCAGCTTCTAATTCCTCACGGCTCTTTGCATTTGTTTCATACTTCCTTTTTGGCTTATCGTTTAATGTTTTTGATACACCAAGTTTACGCATCCAGTTTAAAACTGCCGAATTCTCTCTTATCCCAAATAGCCGCCTGGCTTCTTACTTGCTAATGAGCCCATTAAGAACCTCATTAACAACTTTCTGCTTAAATTCGTCCGTGTAATAGTTTACTCTTTTCATTTTTGTCCTGTTTTAAGTTAACTTTTTTAGTGGTTTTTGTCAACCTATTTCAGGACAAGACACACGGGATTTTCTTGTACTCACCCCAATCCCCTCTCTAATTCGTAAAGAGGGCATGAAAAAATTTTGGGACTATCTGAAAAGCCTCTTATTTATTTTCACCGCTGAATCCCTGAAAGTAAATTTATTGATATACAATACATTAGCTTTTATGTATTTTATACATGCATGATAAACAACTTTTTAGACCGCAAAAAACAAAAGGAAGCAATGTATCACAATAGGAAAAACAAAGGTCGGTCAGTTATCAGTTTTCCAGCTTCTTTTTTCCTATAAATTTTGATTCTTCCCCTTTCAAAAGCCTGCGAATGTTCGAACGGTGTGTTAATATCAGTGTTACAGCAATTAATATTGAAAATATCTTAAAGACAGTTGAAGGTGTATCAAACACTGTAAAGAGCAGCACCGGAAAAGCTATTCCAAAGCTCATTGAAGATACAGATACATAGCCTGTTATGAAAAGCATGGCAAGAAACACCCCTATACATACAAGAGTCAGCAAGGGGTTAAGGGCAAGCAGGGTGCCTACAGTGCAACCTACTCCTTTCCCGCCTCTGAATCCTGCAAAAACGGGATAGATATGTCCAACTATAGAAGCCACGCCTGTCAGGATCTGAAGGTTTACCAGAGTACTGCTGCCTTTGTCGGCCAGACTGAAAAAAAATGGTAATGAAGCAGCAAGCCATCCCTTGGCAACATCAACTATTAATACCGGAATACCTGTCTTCCAACCAAGTACTCTTATAACATTTGTTGCTCCTGCATTACCGCTTCCGTGTTCCCTGATGTCGATGCCGTGAAAAAGCTTTGATGCCAAAACTGCAGTTGGTATGGAGCCAAGCAGATAACCTCCGGCAATTACCAGGAGTATGTATAATATGTTCATGGCAAGAAAAAGTTTTTCAAAGTTAGCTAATAACTTTATTGTATCACCGGACCATATTCGGTGAGTTTTTGAATTTCAGAATCAGCAGATATGCGGGTGAAATTTTGTATAAATTTTGCTGCCAGTTCATTTGCTGCCGTTTCCCATTTTGCTGCCGATTCCCATTTCTTTCTCGGATCAAGAAGACTATCATCAACTCCATCAATATGAGCCGGTATACTCAGATTAAATATAGGAATGGTATAAAACTTTTCACCAAGTATCGAACCGTCGAGTATAGCGTTAATTATTCTTCTTGTTGAAGACAGATCAATTCTTTTCCCTATCCCGTATGGCCCTCCTGTCCACCCGGTATTTACCAGCCATGCACTGGTATTATGCTGTTCCATTCTCTTTGTCAGTTCTCTGGCATAAATAACAGGGTCGAGCATTAAAAACGCAGCTCCGAAGCATGAGGAGAATGAAGGGACTGGCTCTTTAATACCTCTCTCTGTACCCGCAACTTTTGCTGTGTAGCCGTTCAGGTAATAATACATTGTCTGACCTCTGTCGAGTCTGCTTACCGGCGGCATGACTCCGAAAGCGTCTGCTGTAAGAAATATCACAGTCTTCGCATGCCCGGCCTTTGATACAGGCTTTACGATGTTTTTTATATGGTAAATAGGGTAGGAGACCCTGGTGTTCTCAGTTTTTGAAGTATCATCAAAATCAATGGAGCCGTCGGGACGTACAACTACGTTTTCCAGCAGGGCATCCCTTTTTATTGCGTTGTAGATATCAGGCTCGTATTCTTTGCGGAGATTAATGCATTTTGCATAGCATCCTCCCTCGAAATTGAATATTCCGTCATCATCCCAGCCATGCTCGTCGTCACCTATCAGAGCCCTTTCAGGATCGGTTGAGAGAGTAGTTTTGCCTGTACCCGACAGGCCGAAAAATAGTGCGACATCGCCTTTTTTACCAACATTGGCAGCGCAATGCATGGATGCGATTCCTTTTAAGGGCAGATAATAATTCATTACTGAAAAGATACCCTTTTTCATTTCCCCTCCATACCATGTCCCGCCAATAAGAGTCATCCTTTCTGTAAGATTGAAGAGTATAAAGTTCTCAGAATTGAGGCCCTGTATTTTCCATATAGGATTTCTGGCTTTAGAGGCGCAGAGAACAACATAGTTGGGCTTAAAACCTTTCAGTTCTTCTTCTGTCGGTCTGATGAACATGTTCTTGACATAGTGTGCCTGCCATGCAATTTCTGTTACGAATCTGACATTTAGCCTTGAGTTTTCGTTGGCACCGCAGAAACAATCTACAACAAAAAGTCTTTTTCCGGAGAGCTGCCTGGCTGACAGGTTTTTGCAGTACGTCCACACCTCCTCGCTGATTGGTTTGTTATCGGATGAGAGTGCACGCTCCGATTTCCACCATACAGTGTCGCGCGTTGTGTCGTCAAGAACCACAAATTTATCTCTGGGTGACCGTCCATGAAAAATACCTGTATCGACAGCTACTGCACCGGTGTTCGTAACTACTCCTCTTTCATATCCT
The DNA here is from genome assembly GCA_049654745.1 of Bacteroidales bacterium. Lineage (GTDB taxonomy): Bacteria > Bacteroidota > Bacteroidia > Bacteroidales > VadinHA17 > LD21. The sequence goes on along the minus strand of JBASIK010000192.1, from coordinate 20,146 downwards.
TCCAGATCTTCACGGGTCTCTTCCCTGAACAGCAGATCATATGAAGGATTGTAAATGATCTCTTTGACGTCGGTTATGCCGTATAGGGCAAGGTCATCTGCTGTAATCATTTTCTTTTGATAATGAGCCCTAAAGCTACAAAATATTGCCCGTTTTAAAAAAAAAATGTCCCGGTCTTTCTTCCGGGACATTACAGTGTTTTTGAAACAAACAACCTCTTAGCGGGTATATTTTATTGAAGCCTGTGCTGCTGCCAGACGTGCGATAGGAACTCTGAATGGTGAGCAGCTTACGTATGTAAGTCCGGTCTTGTAGCAGAATTCCACTGAAGCAGGGTCACCACCCTGTTCGCCGCATATTCCTATCTTAAGGCTTGGTCTGGTAGCACGGCCTTTTTCTACTGACATCTTAACCAGCTGACCTACACCATCCTGGTCTATTGTCTGGAAGGGATCTGCAGGCAGCAGTTTTTTATCGAGATAGTCGTGAAGGAAGGCACCCGTGTCGTCGCGGCTGAATCCGAATGTCATCTGGGTAAGGTCGTTGGTTCCAAATGAGAAGAACTCAGCAGTTTTAGCCATCCTGTCCGAAAGCAGGCATGCTCTCGGGATTTCGATCATTGTACCGTAAGAGTATTCAATTTTATCGAGGCTATATTTCTTGCATACTTCCTCGTAAACTTTATCGGTGATCTTCCTGGTGAAATCTAGTTCTGATACGTCGCATGTAACAGGTACCATTATTTCAGGACGTGGGTTTTTACCGTCTTTGAGAAGTTCAGCTGTAGCCTCAAATATTGCGCGTATCTGCATCTCTGATATTTCCGGGTAGGTGATACCCAGTCTTACGCCCCTATGACCCATCATTGGGTTCGATTCGTGGAGAGCTTCACCGCGTTTTGCAACTTCTTCGGGTTTAATACCCAGTGCTTTTGCCAGTTCTGCTTGCTTTTCGGGGCCTTGCGGAACGAATTCATGCAGAGGCGGGTCGAGCAAGCGGAATGTCACCGGCAGTCCGTCCATCACAATAAGTGTTGCCTTAACGTCTTTCTTTACATATGGGAAGAGTTCATCGAGGGCTTTGCGGCGTTCAGTTTCACTGTTGCTGAGTATCATCTTACGAAGCAGGAAGAGCGGCTCTTCTGAACCTTTGCCGTAGAACATGTGTTCTGTACGGAAAAGACCGATACCTTCAGCTCCGAAATCGCGGGCCAGTTTTGCATCTTCTGGAGTGTCGGCATTGGTTCGGACACCCATTTTGCGGTATTTATCAACCAGATTCATGAAATCCCTGAATCTTGGATTTTCAGATGCATCCATCAGCTTCAGAGCTCCAGTGTAAACGTTTCCTCTGGTACCGTTAAGTGTTAAAACGTCACCTTCCTTAATAACTATGTTGGTTCCGTTAACTTTTGCTGTCTTATGTTCAGCATCAACAATCAGTCCGCCAGCACCTACCACACAGCATTTACCCCAGCCACGGGCTACGAGGGCAGCATGCGATGTCATACCTCCGCGTGCTGTGAGTATACCCACTGCTGCACGCATGCCTTCAACATCTTCAGGATTGGTTTCTTCACGCAGCAGAATGACTTTTTCTCCTTTGCGTGTCCATGCAACAGCATCATTGGCAGTAAATACAACCTTGCCTACTGCTGCTCCCGGTCCTGCTGGCAAACCTTTTACAATAGGTTTAACCTTCTTTTCTTCTTCAGGGTCGCATATCGGGTGCAGAAGTTCATCAAGCTGGGCAGGATCAAGCCTCAGTACTGCAATCTTTTCGTCGATGAGACCCTCCTGCAGCATATCCATAGCCATATTCAGGGCAGCCGTACCGGTGCGTTTTCCAACACGGCACTGCAGCATGTAAAGCTTGCCTTCCTGAATTGTAAACTCAATATCAAGCATATCGCGGTAATTCTTCTCGAGAATATCCCTGATCTCACACAACTCCTTATAGGTCTCAGGCATAGATTCTTCCATGCTCGGCAGATGCTTGTTCTGCTCATTCTTTGTAGCATTGTTGAGTGGGTTGGGTGTTCTGATACCTGCTACCACATCTTCACCTTGTGCGTTAATGAGCCATTCGCCGTAGAACTGGTTTTCGCCGGTTGCCGGGTTCCTTGTAAACGCTACGCCTGTTGCCGAAGTATCACCCATGTTCCCGAATACCATCGCCTGTACGTTTACTGCAGTACCCCAGTCGTCAGGAATACCCTCAATACGACGGTACGATACAGCTTTCTTTCCGTTCCAGCTTTTGAATACGGCCTGAATACCACCAATAAGCTGTTCCTTTGCATCATCAGGGAAAGGTTTTCCAAGAACTTCCTTTACCTTCTCCTTGAACTTCTCTGCAAGGTATTTCAGGTCTTCTGCAGTAAGATCCGTGTCAGATTTATACCCTTTCTTCTCCTTATACTCATCGAGCATTTCGTCAAGCTGTTTGCGTATTCCCTTGCCCTCAGGTGGTTCAATACCTTCTGCCTTCTCCATCACAACATCGGCATACATCATTATCAGACGCCTGTACGAATCCCATACAAACCTCGGGTTATTGGTCTTTTTAATCAGACCCGGTATGGTTGCTGAACACAAACCAATATTCAATACTGTGTCCATCATGCCGGGCATCGACCTGCGGGCTCCTGAACGGCACGAAACAAGTAACGGATTTTCCGGATCCCCGTATTTCATGCCCATTATCTTTTCAGTCTTCTTCATTGCTTCCCATACTTCTTCCATGAGCCCTTCGGGAAGTTTGCAGTTATTGGCATAATACTCTGTGCAGACTTCGGTAGTGATTGTAAAACCTGCAGGAACAGGAAGTCCCAACAGACACATCTCTGCAAGATTGGCTCCTTTACCGCCAAGCAGGTTTTTCATTTCTGCATTACCTTCTGCAGTCTTATTTCCGAATGTGTAAACTCTCTTTGTTTTTGACATAATCATATCTGTTTGATTGTTAATTATAAGTGTTTTCTTAAAAGCAGTCACAAAGTTAAATATTTAAATGTAATTCCGAAATCTAAGACATGGTTTGTTACTAAATTGTTGATTCTTTAATCTTTTTTAACTACACGATATCCCATGCTTTCAATGCTTTTAATTATTTCATCAACATTGTAACCCGAACCCTTTATTTCTACCTTTCCTGTTTCAAGGTCTACGCTGGCAGAAGAGACCCCTGCTTTGGAGATGGCACTGTTTTCAACATTACGGCGGCAATTATTGCAGCTCATTCCTTCAACAGTGAGTGTTGTAATATTAATAGTGCTAGGCTCAAAATCGCCTTTGCGTTTTCTGCCGGCAATGAGCTTGGGCAGGTATATTTTCCTCAGGGCATTAAGTATTAGCAATACAAGCACAACAGCTGATGCAGTTCTCAGCCATGCAGGCAGAATCTCATGATTATGTCCGGCATGGGCTGCATGAAAAGATGGCACAAACCATTGGGCAGGTAAAAGATAGTCAATTATTGAACCTGCAATGAGTGCCCCGACAATTATAGCTGACAGATAACTTATCAGAGTCTTTTTCCCCATTTCCTTGCCTATCATGGTTATTGTTGCAGCATTTGTTGCAGGACCTGCCATAAGCAGAACCAGTGCGGCACCGGGTGAGAGCCCTTTGAGCATCAGCACTGCTGCAATCGGAACCGACGCCGTGGCACATATATAAACCGGAATTGCTGCTACAAGTATCAAAATCATACCGGCAAAATTGCCTGGAAGCTTGTCGGCAAAATAATTGTCCGGAACAATCACTGAGATTAGAGCCGCAATTAAAAGACCTAAAACCAGCCATTTGGCTATATCCTGCATGAACTCAACAAATGGGTATCTGAATAGTTCTTTAAGTTTCGGAATAAACCCGGATGGTATTTCACGGGAATTGTCAGATCCATTTCTGGAAATGTTTCTATCACCTTTGTATAATCTTTTTGTGAGTAAACCTCCAAACAAACCGGTCAAGAAAGCCACCACAGGCCTGATAATTGCAAATGGCAGCCCCAGCAAAGACCATGTGACCATTATGGAGTCTACACCTGTCTGAGGTGTGGATATTAGAAATGACACTGTTGAGGGCCTCGACGCACCATGCCTGTAAAATGCCAGACCTGTGGGTATCACCCCGCAGGAACATAAAGGAAGAGGTACTCCGATGAGCGAGGCGTTGAAAACCGATTTGAAATTATTACCACCGAGATATTTTGATACCTTTTTACCGGGAAACAGAAGATGCATCAGTCCGGCAAAGAAAAATCCCAGCAACAGATAAGGTGACATCTCAAGAAAAATTGTCCACAGCTCAGTTCCGAATTTTACCAGATAATTCATTTCAAGTTTATTTATTAGTATATAAACAAAATTAACAACCTTCTGTTTATTTCAACATGGAATTATTCTGCCTAAGCTCTCGGATGAAACATTACTAGCGTGTCCCTCAGGAAAGTCCTGTCGATATGTGTATATATTTCAGTTGTGAGGATTGATTCGTGTCCGAGCATCTCCTGGACAGCCCTGAGGTCAGCTCCGGCTTCAATCAGATGTGTGGCAAACGAATGGCGCAGAGTGTGAGGACTTATCTTCTTCCTGATTCCTGCTTTTCGGGCAAGGTCTTTAATAATTGTAAATATCATTACCCGTGTAAGTTTTCTTCCCCTGCGATTAAGAAAGACAATATTTTCATCATGTATTACCCGGAACCGCCTTCGCTGCTCAAGGTAAAGCTCTATCTCCTTAAGTGCTTTACTTCCTATCGGCACCATACGCTGTTTGTTCCCCTTTCCTGTAATCACCAGAAAACCATCAGCTTTATGAATATCAGTCAGTTTTAGGTTTACCAGTTCAGATACCCTTAATCCTGCACCATATAGAGTCTCAATAATTGCTTTGTTTCTATGACCCTCCGGCTTGCTGAGATCTATTCCATCTATAAGCTTTTCAATTTCTGCTAACGATAAAACTTCGGGCAGATGAAATCCGATTTTGGGCGATTCAATCAGCGCTGAGGGATTCTCGGAAATGACACCTTCAATCAGCAGATATCTGAAAAATGCCCTTATACCCGAAAGCATCCTTGCCTGGGTTCTGGGGTTAGGATTGCTTGAATTAAGCCAATGTATATAATCTTGCAGATCATTGTATGTAATTTCAGCCGGCTTTTTGTTTCTTCCTTCACCTGAAAAATATTCCCTCAGACTCGTTATGTCATGAAGATATGCTTCTATACTGTTAGACGACAGAGATTTTTCGAGTCTGAGATAAGTTTCAAAGTCCCTTACAGCATCACTCCAGTTAATTCCAGGTGACATACAAAATCTTTTTAACAGAGTGCACGTTATCCATAAGCTGGTGTAAAAACATTGATACAAAATTATTAAAATGGTACATATTATTGATTTTTTGCGCTATTTTGCATTAATAACACAAACTGTTTTTTAAGTAGGTTTTATAAAATATTCCGGAAATGAAAATACAGATAATTAACGGCCCCAATCTTAATCTGCTGGGTAAAAGGGAACCGGAAAAGTACGGAGATACTTCATTTGAAGATTTTCTGGCTGAATTGCGCGAAAAATATCCTTCAGTGGAGATTGAATATTTTCAGTCGAATGTTGAAGGTGAGATAATTAACAGAATACACGAAACGGGGTTCACTTTTGACGGAATTATTCTTAATCCTGGCGGATATACACATACATCGGTTGCCATAGCTGATGCAGTTGCAGCGGTAAAGTGCCCTGTTGTTGAGGTTCATATAACAAATGTTGCTGCACGCGAGGAGTTCAGGCATAATAGTCTTGTGGGCAGATTTTGCCGTGGAAGCATTATCGGATTTGGCCTTCTTGGTTATCTACTTGCAATTGAGGCTATTATTCATTTAGCAAAAAGAGTCTGATGAAAAAGAAAAGGACAAAAATTGTTGCTACAATATCCGACAAGAGGTGTGAGCCTGAGTTTATAAGGAGACTGTATGAGGAAGGTATGGACGTGGTAAGAATAAACTCGGCGCACCTTGATCTGGAGGGAGCACTTAAGATTATAAGAAATGTACGTCAGGTGTCCGATAAAATAGCAATTCTGCTGGACACCAAGGGGCCGGAGATAAGAACCACAATATGCGATGCCCCTATATATCTGAAAAAAGGAGAAATTGTAAAGATTACAGGTGAACCTGGGAAGAAGACTGAAAGGGGAAATATCTGTGTTACTTTCCCTGGTTTTGCAGATGAAGTGCCTGAAGGGACCTCCGTACTGATTGACGACGGTGAAATTGAACTGAAAGTCACAGGAAAAGAGGGCAACTCACTCGAATGTACAGTTATTAACGACGGAATACTCGGTTCAAGAAAGAGCGTAAACGTCCCGGGTGTCAGGATTTGTCTTCCTTCAGTTACGCCTAAAGACCGGCTCTTCATTGAGATGGCCGCAAAGGAAGATGTTGAGTTTATCGCTCACTCTTTTGTACGTAACCGGCAGGATTTGCTCGATGTAAAGGCAATACTTGAGAAAGCCGGCAGTGAAATAAAATTAATAGCCAAAATAGAAAACCAGGAAGGGGTTGACAATATCGACGAAATTCTGGATGAAGCCTATGGGATAATGGTTGCAAGGGGTGACCTGGCAATTGAGATCCCATATGAGAAGGTTCCTGTTATTCAGCGCATGATAATCAATAAATGTATCCGGCGAAGGAAACCTGTTATCGTCGCTACACAGATGCTTCAGACAATGATCAATAACCCTCGTCCGACACGTGCAGAGATAAGCGATATAGCAAATGCGATCTATTCTCATACCGATGCTGTGATGCTAAGCGGCGAAACCGCCAGCGGTAAATATCCTGTTGAGTCAGTGCAGACAATGACAAAAGTTGCCCTCGAAGTGGAAAACCATACTGAACAATTTCTTGATATACCACCGGGTACACAGGCAGGTGAGATTTCAGGCCACCTTGCCAGAATCGCTGTCGAGACATCAGTGAAGGTGGGAGCAAAAGGAATAATTGCTGATACCGCTGAAGGACGTACCATCAGAGATATGGCCGCCTTCAGGGGCAAAGGACTTATCCTTGCCCAGTGCTACAAAAAAAGAACAATGAGGGAACTTGCTCTCTCATACGGAGTCTATGCCGACTATCAGGAGAAGAAGAAATCAGTCGATATGTTTATCCATACAGCTCTTGGAAAACTGGTTAAAACACATGATCTGTCCGATGATGATATCGTGATTGTCCTTGCCGGCAATTTCTCGGGCGGAAGAGGATTCTCCTTCATAGAAGTGGGTACGGTAGACTACCTGAAAGACAGAGTTACCTATGTCTGATATCTGTTTTTATGGCGTGATTTTTGCAGTATTTTAAATTACCTGCGAGCAATAAATGCTTAAACTTTTTTTAATAGTTTTCTGGTTGGTGGTTCATCCTGTCCACGTCACCCTTTTGAGTATCGAATATTCGGAGGAGAAGAAGGCATTTAATGCTTTTCTAAGAGTATATTATGATGATTTTATGCTTGATTACCAGTTGCTTAAAGGTAATGCTTCCGTATTTGACATCAATGGCGACAAAAAAAAAGCAATAACCAGACTGGAAGGTTATCTTAAAGAAAGAATACAATTGCTGGCAGGTAAAGTGCCTCTGGATTTCACGATCACGGATATTAATCTTTCTGATAATGAGTTGAATATTTACTTGCAATATAAATCTGCCGGGAAAGCAAAGGTTTTTACAGTAAAAAATGCTATCCTTGCTGATATTTATAATGATCAGTCAAATCTTTTGATTTTCCGGCATGGAGAATTTGAGGAGGGAGTAAAACTTACACCCGGGAAACGTGAGCATGTGTTTGAAATTAAACGAGTTTCTGATTAATTGAGTATGAAAAAATTACTGCTGGTTGTGGCATTGATGGGTTCATTTGTTCTCACTCTGAATGCAACCCATAACAGGGCAGGGGAGATTACTTATGTCCAGTTGTCAGACCTAACTTATGAGTTCACTATTACAACATTCACCTATACACTTAGTTATGCCGACAGGCCCCAGCTTCCTATTGAATGGGGCGATGGCACTTCTTCAATTGCTCCCAGGATTGAAATAGTGATGCTTCCAAATTATTACAGAAAAAATGTCTACAAAATTATCCATACCTTTCCGGGTCCTGGAGTATACGATGTGGTTGTACAGGACCCCAACCGCAATTATGGAGTCCAGAATATACCAAACTCGGTAAATGTTGTATTTTCAATAAGGACAAAACTTGTTGTGAACCCCGCAATGGGAAAGAACAGTACGCCAGTACTTCTTAATCCTCCATACGACAAGGCTGCAAAAGGATATCTTTTTATTCACAATCCGGCTGCATATGACCCCGACGGTGACAGCTTATCTTATCAACTTACTGTATGCACAAGGGAAAACGGAAAACCTATCGAAAACTACACCTTCCCGCCGGCAACACATAAGTTTTACGTTGACTCAATTTCAGGCGACCTTGTGTGGGATACTCCCGCCGATACGGGAAAATACAACGTGGCAATGGAAATCCAGGAATGGCGGAATGGTAAAAAAATAGGAGCGGTTGTAAGAGATATGCAGATTGAAGTCTACAATACCAAAAACCACCCTCCGGTGAATAGTACTCTCAGAGATTTCTGCGTTGAAGCAGGAGACACAGTGAATTTTATAGTTACTGCAACCGATAAGGATGATGACTTTATCAGGCTTAAAGCAACATCCGGAGTTTTCAGCCTGCCCGGGTGCAGTGCCACTTTCAGCAAAATTGATTCACTGGCAGGATATGCATCAGCCAGGTTTTTCTGGAAAACATGCTATGAAAATGTGCGTCACCAACCCTATGACATAATAATCAAATCGGAAGATAACAGCAGCGATCTTTCATTGTTCGATATAGACAATTTCAGAATTAAAGTTCTTGGCCCTGCGCCTCACCTCCTGAGCGCTTCACCTGAAGGAAAGTTTATACGGCTTGAATGGGATAACTACGGAACAAACGTAATTGCAGGGTTCAGCATTTACCGCAGAGAAGGTGCTTCAACATTTCAGCCCGACTCTTGCAATGAGGGAATTCCTGCCTCGACAGGATTTGTGAAAGTTGGATATGTTTCAGGAAGTTCAACTGTTACATATATCGACACCGACAACGGACAGGGACTGCAATTCGGAAAAGAATATACCTACCGTATCGTTGCCGTCTACCCCGACGGTACCGAAAGCAAGGCTTCAAATGAAGTTACTTCAACCCTTGTTTCGGGTATACCGGTAATCAGAAATGTAAGTGTTAGAAATACAGATGTGAGCAAGGGCTCCATTTTCCTTGCATGGAAAAAGCCTGACAGACTCGATACAATCCCGGCAACCGGCCCGTATGAATATCTGATCTTCAGAGCCGAAGGTGTCTCGGGAATGAATTACCAGCAAATACACTCAATTAAAACAGCTGATCTGAATGATACAACACATATAGATACTCTTATAAACACGCGCGATCTGGGCTATATATACAGAATCGAACTTTATAATGATGCACCGGGTAACAGATTTCTTATAGGTGAACCCTCATATGCTTCTTCACTCTACCTCGAAATTGCACCTGGCGACCGTAAAGCCCGGATTACTATCCGAAGAAATGTGCCCTGGATAAATTCACGATACGATATCTTCCGTCTGAACGAGTCAACAATGAAGTTCGATTCGGTTGGAACAACAAATCAGCTGACATATACAGATACCGGCCTCGAGAACGGAAAGCAGTATTATTATCTTGTCCGCTCAACAGGCTCATACGCCAATTCACAGCTTCCTCAAAACCTTATTAATTTCTCCCAGATTGCCGGTATAGTGCCTTATGATAATGAGCCTCCCTGCACGCCGATGCTGAACGTAACCTCCCAGTGCGACAGCCTGTATAACACACTCAGGTGGTCATTTGAAGATCCGGGTTGTCTGGATGATGTGGCAGGATACAAAATTTTTTACAAACAGCTTACCGAAGAGACTCTTGCACAGATAGATATAATCAATGATAAAAATGTTTTTGTTTATCGCCATAAACCAGGTGAAATAGTTGCCGGCTGCTACGCTGTTTCAGCTTTCGACAACAATGGTAATGAGAGTCAAAAATCTGTGATGGTCTGTGTCGACTCATGCAATTTCTATGAGATACCGAACGTATTTACTCCTAATGGTGATGGTATCAACGACTGGCTGGTAGCTAAAACATCAGGTCTGGTGGAAAAGGTCGATTTTAAACTCTTTAACAGGAACGGCCAGCTGATATTCCGTACCGACAATCCGAAAATTGAGTGGGACGGAACATACAAAGGGAAGATTGTTTCGCCTGGTGTCTATTTCTATCAGTGCGATGTTACAGAAAGACGAATAACCGGTCTGGAATTATTCCATCTTTCTGGCTTTGTGCATGTAATAACTGAAAAGGGTGCAAAAGTGACACCACAACCAACCAAATAATGAAGGGGATAGGTGCAATGAAGAGGATGTTGATTACAGTTGCAGCAATAGTGATGTGTGCCGGGGTCAACTCACAGTCATCGGTTGATTATCTTCTTAAGGCTAAGGCACTTACTGAATCAGGAAAAAATTATGAAGCGGTTCAGATTCTGTCAGAAGCAATTGCAAAGGGGACCGACTGGAGGTATCTTGTATTGAGGGGTAATGCCTTTCTGCAACTTGGCAGACTGAATGATGCCGAGAAGGACTACAACTCTGCTAACCATATAGAGCCTTCTTCCGGGGATTACGGACTGGCGCGTGTATATGCACTGGCTGGAAATGCCGCCAAATCGACTGTTTACCTTGAGTCATGCCTGAATTCAAAATATAAAAGAAGTGAGAAGGAGATAATGCTCGACCCGGCGTTTACCAGAATTGAAAACACTCCTGAATGGCGCCGGTTCTGGAAAACGGAACGGTACAGCGTTATCGAAACAGGAATGCAGGAGATTGAATACAATATTTCATCAGGGAAGAGGAATGAAGCTCAACAGATAGCTTCAGAACTTGCCAGGGAGTACCCTTCTGAGAACAGGGTGGTTTATGCTAAAGCACTGGTGGATTTTGCATTTCAGCGTTATAATGACGTAATTACCGCAATGTCGAGACTGGTGAATGTTGAGAAGGGGAATACGGATTATCTGACGCTCCTTGCAAAAGCCCAATTGGCGACCGGAAATGCCTCTGGAGCCATCCTTTCATATTCGCGCATGATTGACGCGGGAGTTCTCGATGCGTCTCTCTTTATTCGCAGAGCAGAATGCTACGTAAAGACAGGCGAATTTGAGAAGGCAATGAAGGACATAGACAAATTTCTGGAATTCTACCCTGAAAATAAGGAAGCTTTAAGAATGGCTGGAAGAACGGCTTCAGCCATGGGTGATAATCTTAAAGGAATATCATTTTTTACAAAGAACATTGAATATCATCCCGGTGACCCTGAATGTTATATCGATAGGGCAAATTCATATTTTGCAGGAAAATCGTGGGAGTTAGCTGCAGGTGATTACGGTATGGCACTCGACCTTAATCCTGAGCTCCCGGATGTATGGCTCAATAAGGGTATTGCACTTGTTAACACCGGAAAAACCGAAGATGCCTGCTTTGATTTCAGGAGGGCTTATTCACTCGGTAACAAAAAAGCTTCAACATATATAAGCCGTTATTGCATAAAGTGACGCCCCGCTTTGGTCTCAGGGTAAATCAATAGTAATTCAATAGTACTCCTCACTCTTCATACCTGATTCTTCAACTCCAGAATTATACAATGTTTTCAGTCCGGAAGGAGCGGCATGTGTTTCAATCAGTTGCCTGTCTAACTGACATCAGCCGGACAGGCCCATTCGAGAGATATTCCATATCCTCAACGTGGAATTTAAAATGTGTTAATTTCCAAATGGTTACAGCATATGAATCATTGCGGGTACAGGTTATATTTAAATTTTGGGTTTCTTAATTACGGATGCGGAAATAGTTTCACCGGATTATTTTATTACCCGTAGCACATCAGGTGTAGTAAGAGATTTTATTTCTTAAGGATATAATATCAATTATTTGAATAATTTTTCTTAATTTTATATGCTCTGATAGAGGGAAATAAAATGCCACCGTATCTGTAGAGGGCGGTAAAAATACAAAATAGACCGTTTAGACTTTTAAAAAATATAAAGAATGGACTATTTAGGTCATTCAATTAATAAATGTGGACAAGAGCATAAACTTAAAGAACATCTTCTAAGTGTTGCCAGGATGATGGAAAAAATTGTTGAGGAGCCTAAATTTAAAAGAATTTTCTTTTTAACTGGTTTACTTCACGACACAGGTAAATATCAGATTGAATTCCAAAAATACCTTAAGGATGGAGGTAAGAGGGGGAGTGTTCCCCATGCAAGTTTTGGCGCGGCCTTGGCAAAAGCTCTTAAGCAATACGAAGCAGCATTTGCTATTGACGGACACCATAAAGGTTTACCAGACAAATCGGACCTAATAGATGATGTGGCTGAATTTGATGATGACGATCTTTTAATTTCTGAATTATTTAAAACTTTTCTTACAGATACTTCAATCCTTGAATCGGAATTATATGCTCCAATTTTGGCATTTGAAAATACTGAAAGGGATCTATTTATAAGGTATTTTTTTAGCGCATTGGTCGATGCAGACTGGCTCGACACTGAAAAACATTTTAATCCTGAAATGAATGAAAACAGAAAAGCTCCAAATTTTAATGCTGACCTGCTAATTAATAAAATTGATACCGAAATTGCTAAAAAAAGTAAAGAAGGATATATAAATGAATTAAGGAATAAAGTAAGAGAATACGCTATCTCAAAGGCCAATGATAAGGTCAATTTTTATTCAATGACCTTGCCAACTGGAATGGGAAAAACATTAGCATCAGTCAGCTGGGCGTTACACCATGCAAAACATAATAATCTTAAAAGGATAATAATTGTTCTGCCATTTATTAGCATTATTGACCAAACAGCCAGAGAACTCAAACGTATATTTGGTGAAGAATGGATATTAGAACATCATTCCAGCTTTAATGAAGATGAAGAAACAAATAAACCTTATGCTGAGGAAAGACTCGATGAAGAAGCTTATCGAAAACAATTGGCTACTGAAAACTGGGAGTACCCAATTATTATAACCACTTCGGTGCAATTTTTTGAATCATTATTTAGTAACAAACCTTCACGTTGCCGAAAAGTACACAATATTGCTAATTCTGTAGTAATTTTTGATGAAGTTCAAACATTACCAAAAGAACTCGTCATTCCAACATTATCCATGTTAAGGGATGTTCATAAGATAATGAACACATCATTCTTATTCTGTACAGCTACACAACCTGCATTTGAGAAAACTGATAATTTTAATGGTATCGAAGGTATAATACCACTTGTTGAAAACCCCGAAGAAATCTTTAAATCAACAAAACGCGTCACCTATCATGCTTTAATTAATTATAACCCGATCAGTATTTCACAATTAGCACAAACAGTAATCGATAAGAATTCGTCCGTATTGTGTATTTTTAATACAAAAAAACAAACTCTCCAGTTTTTCAATGAACTCAAGAATCAGACATCTGCTCGTATTTTTCATTTATCTACAGGAATGTATCCCGTTCATCGCAAGCGGGTTATTGAGAATATACGAGAATGTTTGAAAAATAAAGAAAAAATTATTGTAGCATCAACACAACTCATTGAAGCAGGTGTAGATTTTGATTTTCCATGCGTTTTCAGGGAAATAGCACCGCTTGAATCAATTATACAATCGGCCGGAAGATGTAACAGAGAAGGGAAAATGGAAAAATCAGGAGAAGTATATATTTTTTCTTTGGAAGACAAATCTGCCCCAAATAAGCAATACAGAGCATTAGCCGAATTTGCAAATTCGCTGTATAAAAACAATATTGAACTACTTTATAAGTACGACTTTTTCTCAGAATATTACCGAAAGGCTTTTAATTTATTTATCCCTGAAGATAAGTACCAAATAAATCAAAATAGGCAAAAATTAAATTTTAAAAGTGTTGCTGAATCGTATCGACTTATTGATGATATTACAAAACCACTTTTTATCTTATGCGATGAGAGCCGTGAGCTATATGATCGTATACAACATAAACCTGTCCTTTCTCGAAATGATTTCAGGATGATGCAGCAGTTTTCCATTCAGGTTTATGAAAAATTTATATACGATAACATCGACAAAATCGGTAGAGAACCACAAGGTTACTGGATTTGGTTTGGCGAATATAATGATGATTATGGTATTAGTACAGATAATCCAATTATGATTTTATAAAATTAAAATTTAACCATATGTTAGATAACGAAGTAGTAAGAGTTAAAGTATCAAGCGATTTTGCCTGTTTTACCCGACCCGACTTAAAGGTAGAACGAATGACCTATCCTTGTATGACTCCCTCAGCTGCCAGGGGCATACTGGACTCAATACTCTGGAAACCTGAGTTTAGATGGTGGATACACAGAATTTATGTTTTAAAACCAATAACTTTTTTTTCAATAAGAAGAAATGAAATCAATTTAAAACAAGGTAAAAATCCAATTATTATCGAAGAAAAACGTGTTCAACGTAATAGCATTATTTTAAAAGATGTTGAATACATAATTGAAGCATCAATTTATCAAAATGAATTTGATGCTAAGAATCCTCCTAAAAAATATACTGAGATGTTTAAAAGGCGTGTAAGAAAAGGACAATGTTGGCGAAGACCATATTTGGGAACGCGTGAGTTTGCAGCAGAATTTTCAGAACCAACCGGAACCGAACAACCCATCCAGGAAACAATACCCATCGGAAGTATGCTTTTCGATATCTTTTATGACGAAAAAGGACGACCATCGCCTCTTTTTTTCTATGATGTGGCTATTGTTAATGGCATTTTAGAATGCCCGAAGGATGCAAACGAAAAAATGATGCAGTCTACGCATATTCAACCAGATATGCATAGCGAAATTTCAGCAGCCATTTATAAGTTTAATCTAAACGAAGAAAAGGAGGCTTAGATATGATAAAAGAATTAGCGGAATTTGGGAAACGTATACGAAAAGGTCATGATGCTCTTAAGGATGAACCCATTGATATAGATCTGGTAATTGACGAAAACGGAAACTTCATTCAGTTCTCAGAAATAGATCGAATTATCAGACCTGCCGAAGCAATAACCGCAAAAAAAGGGAAAGCGCGGTTATTGCTTGATAAAGCCGAAGAAGTTCTCGGATATACGAATAGCGAATTCTCGGATAAGAAAAATAAACTGATTAAAAAAGGAAAAAGCGAAGAAGAAGCGAACTATTTAGCTGATATTGAGGCAAAAAAATCTGTAAGTTTTAAACATAATTTATTTTTAGAAAAAGTAAATGAATACAAGAATTTAGAAGTTTTAAAACCTGTTTTACGATTTTATTACGAAAATAAAGAAAATGGTGTTTACAAAGCATTGGAAGCTTTTGAAAGTCAGGTATCAGAAAAAGATAGAAACGGCAATATTGCATTTAGATTAAATGATATTAGAATACATGAACAGCAGGAGGTATATGATGCAATAATACAACACTTTGAAAACAAACAGTCTGAAAGATTAAAAAAAGAAACAAAAAAATGTTCCATTTGTGGTAAAGCTGACTATCCTGTAACTAAAGATCCTCATGGGATGATTAAAAAAGTTCCTGATGGTCAAACAACTGGTTGTGCATTAGTTTCATATAACGATGATGCTTATGAATCATATAATTTAAAACGTAATTTAAATTCTTCCATATGTACAAATTGTGCAAAAAATTATGTAGAAGGTTTGAATTACCTTATGACTAATGGAAGTGAACAAACAATTGAAACTAAAAGACAAAAGACAGAAAAAAAATTTGTTTACACGAATCGTAAAAATTTTGGAACTGATACGGCAGCTGTATTCTGGACACGTGAACCCGAACAACTTAACGAATTGGACTGGTTTGATCATCCCGATCCCGGTCAAGTAGCTAACCTGATTGAATCTGTGGGTAATGCTAAGGTAAATCTTGCATCTCGTTTTGAAAGCAATAAATTTTATTCAATTACTCTTTCGGGTGTAGCATCGCGAATAGCTGTAAGGGATTGGATTGAGATTAGTTTAGAAGAGTATCGACAAAACATTGTATACTGGTTTAAAGATTTAGGTATAAAATTTTATGATCCTACATTAAAAGAACTCAAACTATTTTATCCCTCAATTAATCAGCTCGCATGGGCTTGTAACCGTGAATCAAAAAACGACACAACGAGTGCACGGGTAGCAAAACATTTATGGGTTTGTGCATTAAAGAATCAAAAACCACCCTTGTGGATTTTGACCATTGTCTTAAAAAGAATTGCTCACAACCAGGTATCAGACGAAGGCAAAATATTGAATACGTTTACAGAATCAAGAGCTTCACTTATAAAATTTATTTTAAACCGTAATAATAATGGAGGAATACCTATGTTAAAAGAAGAATTAGACCTCGAAAACAAAACGCCTGCCTACCTGTGCGGGCGGCTGTTCGCCCTTATTGAAGGTATACAGCGTTCAGCTTTGGGCAAAAATATTAATGCAGGTGTTCGTGAACGTTTTTTTGCAGCCGCATCAAGTAGTCCTGCTCCTGCATTTGGACGATTAATGCGACTCATGCAAAATCACTTAACAAAGTTAAAACAAGAAAAACCTGGATTGGCGGTGATCCTTGACAAAGAGGTAACCGATTTATGTGGTTTAATAAACCAATTCCCTGCTACACTCACCCTTGAACAACAGGGTCAATTTGCTTTAGGGTATTATCACCAAAAGCAATTCAATTTTACGCGTGCAAAACAAAACAAAGAATTTGAATTATTAACCGAAAATATGGAGGAGCCAAACTATGAATAACAATGTTATTAAAAATCGTTATGATTTCGTTTATCTTTTCGATGTTAAAGACGGAAATCCAAATGGGGACCCAGATCAAGCAAATCTTCCGAGGGTAGATCCTGAAAATCAGGAAGGGCTGGTAACTGATGTCTGCATAAAAAGGAAGGTAAGGAACTATGTACAGTTAAAGCATAATTTAAATCCACCTTTTGATATATTCATACGACAAGGAAATATTCTTGGAAAAATTATTGATGACATAAAAAAAGAACAAGAAAGAAGTGTTGAGAAAGCACAAAAAAAGATTAACGAACTATATTACGATGTTAGGACTTTTGGTGGTGTTTTAAGTGTTGGAAAAGAAGGTGGCGCGGGTACAGTTCGTGGCCCGGTTCAATTTACCTTCGCACGTTCGGAGGATAGAATTTACCAGGCAGAACACTCTATTACCAGATTATGTGTTACTACAGAGGAAGAAGCTAAAGCTCAAGAGAAGCGCGAGAGTGCATCAACGTTTGGTCGAAAAGCTACAGTTCCATATGCTTTATATCGTATGCACGGGTTTATTTCGGCTGTAGATGCTCAAAAAACCGGTTTCTCTGATGAAGATTTGAATCTTCTTTGGGAGGCCTTGATAAATGCATTTGAACACGATAGGTCTGCAGCACGAGGAGAAATGAGATTTCAGAATTTAATTATCTTCAAACATGATTCACACCTCGGTAATACTCGCTCTGCTGAGTTATTCAATTTAGTCAAAATTGAGAAAATAGCTGAAATCCCGCGGGATATTAATGATTATAAGATCACTATTGAAAAAAATAATGTACCTAAGGGAATTGAACTTATTATAATGAAATAAAATAACTCATTACTTCTGATAATTGTAAAAACAATTTGCAGGCTCACAAATGTACCCTGAAGATGAACTAATAATGCTTTCAGGCATTCAACACATTGCTTTCTGCGAAAGACAATATGCCCTGATTTATATTGAACAGCAATGGGTTGAAAACCTTCTGACAATTGAAGGACATTTTCTGCATGAGCGTGTCGATGACCCGTTTGAAAGTGAAATAAGAAACGACAGGGTTATTCTCCGATCATTACCTGTCGTTTCTTTCAAACTGGGTTTATATGGCAGAGCTGATATTATCGAGTTAATAAAAACAGAGAAATTTGAAGAGGGAACTGTTATTAAAATAAAGGAAAGAGATGGGTGGTGGACTCCTTATCCGGTAGAATACAAAAGAGGGAAACCCAAACCTGACGACCGGGATGAGGTTCAGCTTTGTGCACAGGCAATGTGTCTGGAAGAAATGTACAATATATTTATAAATGTTGGATATATTTTTTATGGGGAGACAAGGCACCGCCAGGAAGTAAAGTTAACCAGTGAACTAAGAAAATCAGTAGAAATTTATGCAACTCGAATGCATGAACTTTTCAAGGAAGGGAAAACACCACCTCCAGTTCTAAAAAAAGGATGCAGGTCATGCTCAATGGTAGATTTGTGTATGCCGGATCCTTTAAGCAGAGCCCAATCAGTGTCAGATTATCTTAAACAACTCTGTTAATATTCCTCGGAATGCGTAAGTTATTGAATACATTATACATAACATCACCCGATTCATATCTTTCCCGGGACGGTGAAAATGTCGTTGTTATAGTCGAAAATAAAGAAAAATTCAGGATACCTGTGCATAATATAGAAGGAATTGTAACATTCGGCTATTGCGGTGCAAGTCCTGCATTATTAGGTCTTTGTGCTGAACGAAATGTCAGCGTATGTTTTCTGACTGAGCACGGAAGGTTCTGGGGCAGGCTTGCAGGGCCGGTAAGAGGTAATGTCCTGCTGAGGAGGAAGCAATACAGAATGGCTGATGATGAAAAGACAACATTGAATCTGAGCCGACTCTTCATAGCAGGAAAAATTATGAATAGCAGGAGTGTGCTGCAGAGGGCAATACGCGATCATGGTAATGTAGTGAATATTAAGCATCTTGAGGAGGCTTCAGAAATACTTTTAACACGTCAGAAACAAACTTTAAATGCCAAAAGCCTTGATATTCTGAGAGGTATCGAGGGTGATGCTGCAAATACTTATTTTGGTGTGTTCAATGAATTAATTATTGCACAAAAAGAGGACTTCAGAATAAATGGCCGAACAAGAAGGCCTCCCAAAGATAATGTTAATACACTGCTTTCTTTTATGTATACAATACTTGCCAATGAGGTACAATCAGCACTTGAGGTTACAGGGCTAGATCCTTATGTCGGATTTCTGCATACAGACAGGCCTGGAAGACCCAGTCTGGCTCTCGATTTAATGGAAGAATTAAGACCTTATCTGGCTGATAGACTTGTTTTAACCCTTATAAACAGGAGGCAGGTAAATGGAAAGGGCTTTTTAAACAGGGATGAATCAGGGGTGATCATGAATGAAGAAACAAGAAAGGAGGTAATTTCCGCCTGGCAGAAAAGGAAGCAGGAAGAAATCCTTCATCCGTTTCTTCAGGAAAAAGTTCAGGTGGGATTACTGCCATATATTCAGGCATTGCTTTTTGCACGGCAT
Organism: Bacteroidales bacterium; assembly: GCA_049654745.1. Lineage (GTDB taxonomy): Bacteria > Bacteroidota > Bacteroidia > Bacteroidales > VadinHA17 > LD21. The sequence goes on along the minus strand of JBASIK010000192.1, from coordinate 627 downwards.
ATTAGGGGTGATCTTGATAATTATCCGGTCTTTCTTATGAAATAGCGATGATGGTACTAATTACATATGATGTTGAAACTGTGACTTCTGCTGGTCGTCGAAGGTTAAGGAAAGTAGCCAGGCAGTGTTTAAATTATGGACAGAGAGTTCAGAATTCTGTTTTTGAGTGTGTTGTGGATCCGGCCCAGTATGCCATATTAAGACATAGGCTTGAGGAGATAATAGATCCTGAAAAAGACAGCTTAAGGTTTTATCATTTAGGCAGCAAATGGAATAACAAAGTTGTTCATATTGGAATAAAACCATCCTTTGATCCTGAAGATGATACTTTCATTATATAGTAGTTCTAGAAAATTGGTAGGTGCGAGCAATAGGTGATTGTAAAAATACTAGAGGAGTCGCGTTCTTTGACATGATGGTATTTGTAGTAAAAGTTTATTCTTTTATTTGGGTTTCTTTTTTGTTATTATTTATAATATCGCGCAAATTAAATTGTAATAAGTTGATATTTAAGTTTTTTAAAATATTTAGTCGCACCCCGCACGGGTGCGTGGATTGAAACAACGTATAATAAAAGTTTACCGGATAAGATTGAGTCGCACCCCGCACGGGTGCGTGGATTGAAAC
>JBASIK010000191.1:0-46508 GCA_049654745.1 Bacteroidales bacterium | reverse complement strand
GACAAGTCCTTTCAGGAATCTTGACAGAACCCGCATTCTGATTGAGAAAGTATTTACAAAAGAAAAATCATCAAGAAAAAAACCTATATTTGTATAACCCGTGGTTAAAAAACGGGGAGTACTAAATCGACCTTCTGAAAATACTTATCAGGGGGGACCTGGGTCGGTATATATAGATATACAGGGATAAGGAATGAGGGATGAGGAATGAGTTATAAAAATTGAATAATAATTAAGTTTACTTCAGCAGGTAAGGTGCAGGATAAGATTTGTATCCGGATCATTTATGTGTTTTATTGCTTCAGGTGTGGTCATTAAATGAAGTTCAACCCCTTTTTTCATGGCTTTTTTAAAAACTTCCTTCATCACAGGAAGACTTGAACTGTGACCTGTACCTATTATGAGATGCCTGCATTTCCAGGGAATATTTTCATCTGCCGAAAGCGGGGTATGGCCATAATAATCCCTGTACTTTTTCGACTTTGATTTTTTCCTCTTCCTGATCTTTCCATTGTCAATAATTATATCCTTCTCATAAACATAACTATCAATTGTGATTATTCCGAAGGAAAGGTTCTCAACTTTCATTTGTGTTTCTTCTGTAATTACTATAACACAATAAAATTACAAAAAAACAAAAACATTTTATTTTCAACCGATTATCAAACAAAAGAATTATTTTTCTGTTTAAACAATTCTAAATGTGATGCGTTATATTTCAAGAGGATCTAAAATTTAACTTGCAATATGAAAAGAAAAGTCGTTATTGTCGGAGCAGGAGCTGTTGGAGCAACATATGCATATACTCTTTCACAGAGCGGATTGGCAGAAGAAATTGTATTAATCGATTTAAATGAGGATCTGGTACGTGGACAGGTACTTGATCTGATTCACGGGCAACCGTTTATTCCTACCGTATCAATCAGAGCAGGAAATCCTGAGGATTATTCAGATGCGAATCTTATCGTAATAACAGCAGGCTCGGCTCAGAAGCCGGGTGAAACAAGACTCGATCTGCTGAGGAAAAATGCTGGTATAGTCAAAAAGATTGCTAAAGATATTGCTAATCATAAATCAGAAGGTGTTTTACTGGTTGTAACCAATCCTGTCGACGTTATGACCTATGTTGCACTCAGAAGTACAGGTTGGAATCGCAAAAGGGTAATCGGTTCAGGTACAGTACTCGACAGTGCGAGATTGAGGTACCTTCTGTCCAGGCATTGCAGTGTTGACGTTCATATAATATTCATGCCTACATTCTCGGGGAACATGGTGACAGTGAATTTGCAGCATGGTCAATGACAAATATTGCAGGTATGTCGATGAACAACTATTGCCCTCTATGTAAAAAATGCTCCGAGTGGAGCGAAGAACGCAAGTTTATTGAACAACAAGTAAGGGAGTCAGCTTACCACATTATTGATGCCAAAGGTTTCACTCAGTTCGCAGTAGGTCTTGCATTGGTTAGAATCACAGAAGCAATACTCAGAAAACAAAATAGTGTTCTTACAGTATCTGTACTGCTTGATGGGGAATTCGGATTGAAAGATGTCTGCCTCAGTGTGCCATCTATTATCTCTGATACAGGTATGGTAAAAATCATAGATACCAGCCTTCCTTCCGAAGAAATGGAATTACTCAGAAGATCAGCAGGCATTCTTAAGAATGCCATATACTCACTCTCAGATTAATAATATAATCTTCTTATCCCGTGCCTGTACTAAATTGATAATAATCCCGTATGTGTCACTTTCAGGGTATAGAGTTCAGGAGAGCAGTAATCATAAAAGTTACCCGTTCTCCTGCAGCAACCATTATAGAATTTATTATTTGAAATTCACAGTCTCTTCAATTTTCTTTCGTACTGATGCAGCTGATACAGCGTCAACACTTTTGTCTATATGCCCAATTCTTAGTACCATTATGGCTCTATAACCTTCCGGAATTCCAAGTTGTTCCTTCCTTGAAGTATTAATACTTTCGACGGGGCCTGCATAAATGTGAGCACCAAGACCAAGACTCTGTGCTGCAATATACATATTCTGCGTTGCCAGGCCACAGTCGTAGTCAGCCCATCTGGCATCCTCCCTTCCGGAAATAATTATAAGAATGTTACCCTCAGTAATGTTTGGCATAAGCTCTTTCAGAAGAGCCTGATCCTTCACAACAGTAAACCACCATGGCTGAAGATTACGAGCACTTGGAGCCTTAATACCGCATTTAAGTATCAACTCGATGTCACTTTCAGAAACAGGTCCCGGTGCAAACATTCTGACTGAATAACCCGATAGTATAACTTCAGTTGTACTTTTAATAGCCTGCTGACCGTTTAAGGCTGTAGTGTATACAAATATTATTAAAAAAATAAAACTGATTAATAAATTTTTCATAACTGTAGGTTTTAATCTTCACAAATTTAATTTTTTTTGTCATAAATACTTTTAATTTTTCTCAAATTGATTAATAAATTGCACACTCGAAAAAAATTTTTTATTATGCCCAGAAGAACTGATATTGAGAAGGTTTTGATTATTGGCTCTGGACCAATTGTAATTGGACAGGCATGTGAATTTGACTATTCAGGTACCCAGGCATGTAAAGCACTTAGGTCACTCGGTTATAAAATAGTACTTGTCAACTCCAATCCGGCCACAATAATGACTGACCCTGAGATGGCCGACGTCACTTATATCGAGCCTTTGAATGAATACGCTCTTACAGAAATAATTAAAAAAGAAAGGCCCGATGCACTTCTTCCAAACCTTGGAGGACAAACAGGGTTAAACCTTTCTTCACAACTTGCAAAAAGCGGTGTGCTCGACAAATACAACGTAAAGGTTATTGGTGTAAATATTGATGCAATCGAGAGGGGCGAAGACCGTATCGCATTTAAGGAGACAATGAAGAAATTGGGCATAGAAGTACCCAGAAGCAAGGCTGTAAATTCAGTAAAAGCAGCGGAAGACGTGGCAGCCGAACTTGGATACCCCGTTGTAATAAGACCAGCCTATACTCTCGGAGGAACTGGAGGAGGTCTTGTTTACAATGTCGAAGAGCTAAGAAACGTTGCAGGTAGAGGCCTTGCTGCAAGTATGGTTCACCAGATTTTGATAGAAGAGTCGGTGCTTGGATGGGAAGAGCTTGAACTTGAGGTTGTAAGAGACTCAAAAAATCAAATGATTACAGTATGTTTTATTGAAAATGTCGACGCAATGGGAGTTCATACCGAAGATTCATTTTGTACAGCTCCCATGCTAACTATATCACATGAATTGCAAAAAAGGCTTCAGGAATATTCGTATAAAATAGTAGAAGCTATAGAAGTAATTGGAGGAACAAATATTCAGTTTGCACACAATCCAAAAACAGGAAGGGTAGTAGTAATAGAAATAAATCCACGCACCTCACGATCCTCTGCTCTAGCTTCAAAAGCAACCGGTTTCCCTATCGCTTATATATCAGCATTGCTGGCCTGCGGAATAACACTTGATGAACTACCTTACTGGAGAGAAGGAACTCTAAATAAGTACACACCTTCAGGCGACTATGTTGTAGTTAAGTTTGCCAGATGGGCATTTGAAAAGTTTGAAGGACTTGAAGACAAACTTGGTACCCAGATGCAGGCAGTAGGCGAAGTTATGAGTATAGGAAAAACATATAAAGAAGCCCTTCAGAAAGCAATAAGGTCGCTTGAGATTGGAAGATACGGACTCGGTTTTGCTAAAGACTTTAACTCAAAATCGCTTGATGAACTGATGGCTCTTCTTAAACACCCATCGAGCGAAAGACAGTTTATTATTTATGAAGCCCTGAGAAAAGGAGCAGATATTGAGGAATTGTATAAAAGAACACATATTAAACCCTGGTTTATACAACAGATGAAAGAGCTTGTTGAGGAAGAGGAGAAAATTCTGTCATACAAAGGCAAAACACTTCCCGACGAACTGCTTGTTCAGGCAAAAAAAGATGGTTTCTCCGATAAATATCTTTCCTTCCTGCTGAATATCCCTGAAAAAGAGATAAGGGAGAGGCGAATATCTATGGGAATAAAACAGGCATGGGAAGCAATTCCGGTAAGCGGAGTTGAAAATGCTGCATATTATTATTCCACATATAATGCTCCCGATACTGTAAAAGTAAGTAGCAGAAAAAAAATTATGGTGCTTGGAGGGGGCCCTAACAGAATTGGACAGGGAATAGAATTTGACTACTGCTGTGTACATGCAGCCTTTGCAATCAGAGATGCAGGATACGAATCAATTATGGTAAACTGCAACCCTGAAACTGTATCTACCGATTATGACACTTCTGACAAACTTTACTTTGAACCTCTTACCCTCGAGGATGTCCTTAGCATCTACAATAAAGAAAAACCCGAAGGCGTAATTGTTCAGTTCGGTGGCCAAACTCCTCTTAACCTTGCAAATGACCTCGCAGAAGCTGGAGTAAATATTCTAGGAACTTCCCCCGATACAATCGACCTTGCTGAAGACAGGGACCGTTTCCGCAAAATCATAAAAAAACTGGGCATACCCCAACCAGAGTCGGGAATGGCCAGTAACCTCAAGGAAGCTATTGCAGTGGCTGAAAAAATAGGATACCCTGTAATGATTAGACCTTCCTATGTTCTGGGCGGCCGTGCAATGAAAATTATCCTCGACAGAGAAATGCTTGAACAATACGTGAACGAAGCTGTAGGTGTTACACCCGACAGGCCTCTTCTCATTGATCTTTTTCTCGAAGATGCTATCGAATGCGAGGCCGATGCCCTCTCCGACGGAACTGAATCTTTTGTTCCAGCTATTATGCAGCATATAGAATATGCCGGAATCCATTCGGGCGACTCAGCCTGCGTAATACCACCGGTAATTATCCCGAAAGAACATAAGCAAACTATATACGATTATACCAGAAAAATTGCGAAAGAATTGAATGTTATTGGTTTGCTTAATATCCAATATGCAATCTACGATAATGTAGTATATATCCTTGAAGCAAATCCTAGAGCTTCACGTACTGTACCGCTGGTATCAAAAGTATGTAATATAAAAATGGCATGGATTGCTACCCAGATAATGCTTGGTAAAAAACTCTCTGAATTCAATCTGAGGAATAAGAATCTTAAACATTACGGAGTAAAGGAAGCTGTTTTTCCTTTTAACATGTTTCCGACAATTGATCCTCTGCTTGGACCAGAAATGAAATCAACGGGTGAAGTACTGGGACTGGCAGATACTTACGGAATGGCATTTTTCAAATCACAGGAAGCAACTCAATCCCCTCTCCCCATCAAAGGTACAGTGCTAATAACTATCGCCGACCGGGATAAAGAAAAAATTCTACCTGCAGCAAAAAATTTCAGAGACCTGGGATTTACCATATTTGCAACTAGAGGCACAAAAAATTTTCTTGAAAACCATGACATTCCTGCTAAACTGGTACTGAAAGTACATGAAGGAAGACCTAATATCGTTGATGCCATCAAGAACGGAGAAATAGACTTGCTAGTAAATACTCCAGCAGGACGTCTGAGTGAATATGATGACTCATACATCCGGAAAAATGCAATCAGATATAAAATTCCTTACATAACTACTACATCGGCAGCCCTTTCAGCAACCAACGGTATAAGAGAAAGGCAAAACGGACAATATAAAGTCAAATCACTGCAGGAGTACCATTCTGAAATAGAAGACTAAAAATCCTCAGCTTATACTCATGCTTTAACCGTGATTGGTGTACCTTAAAATGTTGCAGACTCTGATTGTTAGATTCCAAAATACACCCTTTTTAATTTGACAATTATCTTCATAAAGAGAAAAGTAAAAATAGTGCTGAAAAATAAGTAAATTATAGCCAGCTAAAATACCCTGGAAAAATGAAAAAGATCGTTCTGGCTGCAATGATTACTTTTCTTTACAGTTATTCTTATTCAGCAGGATACAAGGCGGGAGTGGCAAAAAAAATAATAACACCTGAGACACCTGTGCAACTTTCAGGCTATGCCAGTGCAAGCCGTGCGCAACCTGTAGGCGAAGTTCTTCACGACCTTTGGGCAAAAGCACTTGTTTTATCAGAAGACGATAGAGAAGGGTCAATGATAATTATCGTAACAATGGATATTATCGGACTTTCACATGAATTGTCAGAAGAAATAATTGAAAAGGTAACATCACAATACAAAATAGACCGCTCACAGCTTCTCATCAATGCTTCACATACTCATTCAGGCCCTGTAATATGGCCCTCGCTAATGAATATGTTCGACCTGAGTAAAGAAGATATTCAGACTCTTGTAAAATACAACAAACGTTTAACCGAAGATGTTCTGGAACTAATCAGCATGGCCATCTTTGACCTCAGGCCGGTTAAAATATCAATTGCGCACAGCTCAGCCAAATTTGCAGTAAACAGAAGAGAGAAAACTGAAAAGGGAGTGGTGATTGGAGTAAACAAAAATGGACCGGTGGATTATGATGTGCCAGTTCTTAAAATCGAAACATATGATAGTAAGTTAGTTGCTGTTTTATTCGGTTATGCATGCCATAACACAACTCTCGATATAAACCAGATTAACGGTGATTATGCTGGATTTGCACAAATTGAAATTGAAAAAAATAACCCTGGAACTGTTGCCATGTTTATATCAGGTTGCGGAGCCGACCAGAATCCTTATCCCCGCCGTTCAGTTGAAGCAGCAATTCAACATGGAAAAGATCTTGCTGATGCTGTTCAAAATGCACTCAAAGGTGATTTTAAACCAGTTGGAACTCCTTTAAAAACCTTTTTAACAACCTGTGAACTTGAGTTTGCACCTTTTGTACCTGAGCAATTCAGAGAAGAAATGCTGGGAAATGACCGTTTTAGATTCAAAAGAGGAAAATTCATTCTTGAAGCAATGGATAAAGGTTACAATGTACAAACTATTAAATATCCTGTTCAGGCTGTTCGTTTCGGGAATGATTTTACAATTATTGCCCTTGCAGGAGAAGTCGTGGTCGATTACTCACTGAAAACCAAAAAATTATATCCTGATGAGGAAATTTTTGTAGCAGGTTATTGCACTGAGGTACAATGTTACATTCCAACAGCAGAAATCCTGAGGGAAGAAGGTTACGAACCGGTAACCAGTATGATTTATTATGGATTACCAGGGCCTTTTGCTGAAAATGTTGAAAATAAAATTTTTACCGCAATAAACCTTGCTATGAAAAAAACTGGTGCTAAAGCCTACACAAGAAAAAAATTAAACTTGCTACTGAATAACCTTTGAATTTTGTTTATTCTTCCTGGACTCATATAAACCTGTAACACCTTAGAATACTGTTAAAAGTTGTGAAATAATTAAATCTTTTTATTCTTTATTTATACTTTTAGCTTTAAATAAAATTAACCTTAAAACACTACATTATGAAAAAAACATCAGGTGGCGGCCTTAACCGCCGGGAATTTCTTGGTCTGTCAGCTCTTGGGTTAACCGGCTTGACAATATTACCGAGCTATGTAATCGATGGAATGCGTATCCCTCCAAGCGACCGAATACTGATGGGCACAATCGGACTTGGCCGTCAGTCACTCTCCGATTTCAGGGGATTTGCAGGCTATCCAGGTCTTCAGATTGTAGCATGCTGCGATGTGGACACGAATAAGCAACTACGATATAAGAAGACTATTGAAGAGTGGCAGAAATCCAAGGGACTTGCTCCAAGATGCGATGTTTACGAACAATACGAAAAGCTTCTTGAAAGAAAAGATATTGATGTTGTTGAGATTGTTTCACCCGACCACTGGCATGCTCTTATGACGATACATGCATGTCAGGCCGGAAAGGATGTATATGTTCAGAAGCCTCTTTCCTACACAATTAAAGAGGCACTGGTGATGACCAGGGTTGCAAATGACACAGGCCGTGTGGTTCAGGTAGGGAGCCAGCAGCGTTCAAGCCCTGAATTCCAGAAAGCTATTGAACTTGTAAGGAACGGGGCAATTGGGCACATAGAAAAAATATATGCAAAAGTGGGTGATCCACCAAAACCGTTTGACCTGCCGGAACAACCAATTCCCGGAACAATTAACTGGAATCTGTGGCTGGGACCGCTCAACGATGAAAAGATTGTTTACCATCCAGATCTTGCACCTCCTATATCACTTGACCCACCCGTTAATGAATCGATATGGGGTGCATGGCGCTGGTACCGCGAAACAGGAAATGGATATACAGCCGACTGGGGCGCTCATATGTTTGACATAGCACAGGCAGCAATAGGTATGGATGGATCCGGACCCTATGAGGTGATTCCTAAAGGCTACAACGGACAACCATACCTTACATTCAAATACCTTACGGGTGTGGTAATGACTGAACAACCATATCTTGAGGACAACCCCACTGCACAGGGCATTAAATTTATCGGAACAAAAGGCTGGATAGAAGTAGCACGTGGATACATAGCATGTTCCGATTCCTCACTTATCCCACCTGAGATTGCCGGAAGAAGACCTCAGCCAAGAACAGCCCAGACAAGAGGACAACAGGGTCAAAGGCAGACACAGCAGGCAGAGGGACAACAACAGAGACAACAACAGCAACAAGCACGCCCCGCTCCGACACAGGAAGGCCTAAGATTCGAAATCAGTTCTCCTCATATGACAAACTTCCTCGATTGTGTCAAATCAAGAAAGAAACCCATCGCCTCAATCGAAGTAGGATGCAGTACAGCTATAACCTGCTGCCTGGGTAATATCGCAACCGAACTGGGACGACCAGTAAAATGGGATCCTGCAACACTGACTTTTGTCAACGACCCCGAAGCAGAAAACCACAGACTGATGCATTACCAGTACAGAAGGCCATATAAACTGTGCTGAAATTTTGCTTTGACTTAAATAAATATCCCGAAATAAAAAATAAATAAACCTGCAGAAAAATTCTCTGCAGGTTTATTCTTTAAATTTCGTCCTCTGTTAACTCTCTTCCGGTATGGTATTTTAAAATACAACTGTTGCCCTTCCCTCTGCTTTCCTTAATTCAATCTCTCTTGAGGAACCGTTTACTGTAACTCTGTATTTACCATAAAAAGCCTTTGTTGAGAAAGATCCATCCCGGCCAGTTTTACCTGTAATATTTGTCCACCATTCCCTGAAAATCAGATCTCTGTAAGCATTAGCTGCAGGAGTGAGGGTCCAGTCGCGCCTGTACAATGAAGAAACCGGTATCCAGTTTGCCCCTTCCCAGAAACCCCACATCAGAATCCCCTCAACAGCAGGGTGTGCAAAACAAATACGGTAATAATCCACAAGCTCTTTTGCTTTAAGTTCTTCTTCTTCAGGAGTCATAGTATTTATTTTTTCCCGGTAATATTTTGAACGCTGACCTGGCATGTTGAATTCTGTAATTCTAATAGGCAAACCAAAAATTGCCAGCGAATCGAGAGCTCTTTGTAATTGTTTCCTGTCAAATGTTTCGGCATGCAGATGCCCCTGAACTCCTATACCTGAAATGGGAACCCCTTGCCTCAGAAGCATTCTAATATGAGCCATATAATCAGCCAGCTTAACACCGGTGAGAATGTCATAATCATTCAGCCAGAGCTTTGCATTAGGGTCACCATTGTGGATCCACCGGGCCATTTCTTTCGTAATTTCAGGGCCAAGCCGTTCCTCGTAATAATTACCATGTATCATCTCATTATTCAAATCATATTCAGCAAACCGTCCTCTGTACTTTGCTGCAATTGTTTCAGCCCTGTCTTTTATCACTTGCGTCAGTTCATCATCATTCAGTTCCTTAACCCAGGGCTGTATAAACTGGGGAATACCCCAGAAAAGATTGTGACCCCGTAAAGGAATTCCGTTAGCTTCGCACCAACCCAGTATCATATCAACTACCATGTAATTCACCTCCCCTCTGCGTTGTTCCATATTTGCCCATTTTAAAGCATTTTCTGTTACTGCAGCATTAAAATTCTCAAGAAACTTTTCCCTGTACATTCTTTTGGTTTCCTCACTCCACGAATTACCTGCCAGACCGTTGCTGATAGCACACCCAAACCAGAACTCATGTCTCAATTGTTCAATTTTAACGCTACTACCTGGCTTCGCTTTAACAACGATTATACCTTGCCTGTATTTCGCTATTGAATCATTGATTCCGGGGAACTGGGCTGTGCATTCCCGGCCTGAAACTGATAAAGCCAGAATAAAAAAAACAATCAGAATTTCTTTCAAAGGATATGTAAAATTTATTCTCATTACAATTATAAGTTAACAGTGTTCTTTTTTATATTTTCAATCTTTGAAATCCGACCTTTCTATAGCTTCATTTCAATGCAAGATAAAACTATTTAAAGACATCTCCATAAAATTTTATTGTAACGGCTAATTTAATCACATTAAAATGTCTGTCAGAGTCAATTAATTTTTGATTTCAAATCTATTGATTCAGTATAATTATTATTATAACTTTATCATCGCTTCCTGCTGTGTTCTTTATTCCAAAACTATGGCAAGGATAACTTTCATATCAGCTTTCTGCTTTATATTCATTATCAGCACTAATATTTCCCTTTCCCAGGCCGATAGAAGAGCTGAAGAGTTAATGGTCCTTTTAAAATCAGGCAAGCAAAGAAACCTGCTCTCTGTAGCTAGACGTGTCGACTCGGTCAATTATAAAGATGAGACGGATAGAACTCTGTTAATGTATGCTTCAGGATTAGGTAATACTGAACTTTGTAAAATTCTTGTTGAAAAAGGGGCTGATGTGAATTTAACAACCCGTGATGGTGTTACTGCACTTATGTTTGCAGCTTCTTATGGTCAGGCTCTCACAGCAAAGTTTCTTATTGAGAAAGGAGCACGGTTGGATATTAGATCCGAAAATGGTTTCACTGCTCTAGCAATTGCTTCAAAAAACGGACATGCAGAAGTAGTAAAAATACTGCTTGACAATGGAGATTTTCCTGATACGAAAATAACAGAAGGATACACTTCTTTAATGATTGCTGCAGAAAACGGATTTCAGGAAATTACAAAACTACTTCTTGAAAAAGGCGCAAATCCTGACCTGCGTACAACAGACGGATACACTGCATTGATACTTGCTTCCCAGAACGGAAATATTGGTGTTGTAAAGACTCTTATTGATTATAAGGCTAACCTCGATTTACAAACAGACGATGGTATTAATGCCCTGATTATGGCAACACGGTATGGTTATTCTGACATTGTTAAACTTCTGGCTTATGCAGGAGCAAATCCGAATCTCCAGTGCGCTGATGGAGAGACCGCACTATTTATAGCATCAATGAATGGTTACACCGAAATAGTAAAGACTTTGCTGGAGAAGGGGGCAGATGTGTGTCTGGCGTGCAACGATAACGCAACCCCTCTTTTTATTGCATCTCTTAAAGGTTATACTGAAATAGCCTCAATGATAATTGAAAATGAAAAAGTCAGAGGAGTTTCCTGCGTGGATGAAATTAACACATTAATGATGACTACCAATGATGAAATGGCAGAGAAGGTTAAATCAATACTGGAAAAAAGGTCAAAAAGCAAAACTGAATTCGCAAAGGGAATTGGTGCAAAAGTTTATACAACATCAAACGGCCATATAGAAGTAGTTGAATTCATGCTCGATAAAGAGCCTGATCCTGAAATTGAGAAAAGCGGAAAAAGGCGAACATCACTAATGCGGGCTAACCAGAGCGGAACTGTTGAACTGGTAAAAATGCTCATAAAAGATAATATCAAAAAAGATTATCCTTTTAATGAAAAATATTCTGCCTTAATGGTTGCCTGCATGAATGGCCATGCCGAAATAATAAAAATGCTGCTTGACAAAGGTTCTGATGTAAATTACAGGTTGTCCGACGGAACAACGGCACTTATATACGCAGTTCAGAACGGTAATTCTGACATAGTCAATATGCTTCTCGAAAGTGGAGCCAATATCAACAACATTTGCAGGGATGGGTCTACAGCACTTATTCATGCTTCATTAAAAGGAAAAACTGAAGTTGTTAAACTGCTCCTTGAAAAGGGTGCCCGTCATGATCTGAAACGTAATGATGGGTCAACAGCTCTGACAATTGCATCAAGTGAAGGCTTCAGAGATATAGTATCACTGTTACTGAGTAAAGGTGCCGACCCGGAGGTAAGAGAAAGGAACGGATACACGCCTCTAATGCTCGCAGTAAAAAACGGGTACCCCGACATTGTAAAGCTCTTACTCGATAAAACGCCTGATCCTGATTCTCATGTTAATGATGGAGTTACACCTTTGATGCAGGCTTGCATAGGAGGATACATTGAAATTGCACGTATGCTTCTTGGTAAGGGGTCTAAGATAAATGCCCGCACACCCGACGGATACACTCCCCTTATGCTGGCTGCACTTAACGGGCATATTGAAACAGTAAAATTCCTGATCGACAGAGGTGCAGAGATAAACCAGCAGATGACAAAAGGAACAACTGCACTAATGCTTGCTGCAAGTAATATGCACCTCGATGTTGTCAGACTGCTTCTTGATAAAGGTGCAAAACCCGACATAAAAGACAACGACGGTAAAACAGCAATCGACTATACCGAATCTTTTGCAATTAAAAATCTTATTAAGAAATATATGAAATAGAAAAGGGAAGGCGCTTCAACCTTCCCTTTTCTTCATGTAGTCCTACCAGGAATCGAACCTGGATTTAAGGTTTAGGAAACCTCCGTTCTATCCATTGAACTATAGGACCAATTTCGGGATGACAAAATTATTATTTTTTTTACATTGATGCAAATCGGCCCTGACTAAATAAATAATAATCAATATGAACCCTTCTGCAAGAAATCATGACTGGCCAACAACATCCATTGCTAAATATTTTCTTTTTCAGGAGTTTTGAAAATCATGCAATCTTTTATACTTTCACCTTTTTGAATATAAAGCCATGAATTTTATCGACATTCTGATCTTAATAATATTAGGCATTGCGGCAATAAAAGGATTCATCGATGGTTTTATTAAGGAACTTGCTTCTCTTGCTGCATTAATTCTTGGTATTTGGGCTGCAATAAGATTTTCAAGTTTCACAGCAGCAAAACTCTACGATTATTTCGACATGACAGGCAAATATACAGGAGTAATAGCCTTTATACTCACCTTTGTTATTGTAGTTATAGCTATCCATTTCTTAGGTTTATTAATAGACAAACTTGTAAAAGCAGTTGCACTCGGTTTTATAAACAGATTGCTGGGATTAGCTTTTGGGGTTTTCAAATCAACTCTCATTCTGAGTGTGATATTTGTGATTCTTAATACTATTGACGAACATCGTCCATTTTTACCTAAAGAAAAAATAAACCAGTCGATGCTCTATAACCCTATTTCTGACATTGCGCCTGCAATATTTCCTGTTATTGGTGAAGGGGCATTTTCAAAGAGTTTTGACCGCTTTAAAAAGAAACCTGACGAAACAGTAATGTAACTGATTTACTATATTTGCGGTTCGAAACTAAGAATTATGAATTTCGTTGAAGAACTGAGATGGAGAGGCATGATTCACGACATCATGCCTGGAACAGAGGAACTCCTCAGCAGGGAAAAAGTTACAGGATATATCGGGTTTGACCCTACTGCTGATTCTCTTCATATTGGCCATATGGTCCAGGTTATGCTCCTAGTCCATTTCCAGAGGGCCGGACATACACCTATAGCCCTTATAGGAGGCGCTACTGGAATGATAGGAGACCCATCAGGAAAATCAGAAGAACGTGTCTTGCTCGATGAAGAAACCCTTCGCAGAAACCAGGAATGTATAAAAAAACAGCTCGAAAAATTTCTCGATTTCACATCCGACAGGCCCAACAGGGCAATAATGGTAAATAACTACGACTGGATGAAGGATTATTCCTTTCTTGGATTCATAAGAGACATCGGAAAGCATATCACTGTTAATTATATGATGTCAAAAGACTCGGTAAAAAAACGTCTGAGCCCTGATTCAAAGGAAGGAATGTCTTTTACTGAATTCTCATACCAGCTCGTTCAGGGGACAGATTTTCTTCACCTTTACAAAACATACAACTGCAAGCTTCAGATGGGGGGATCAGACCAATGGGGGAATATTGTTACAGGCACTGAACTAATAAGAAGAAAAACAGGCGGCGAAGCATACGCCCTGACCTGTCCTCTTATAACAAAATCGGACGGCACAAAATTCGGTAAAACCGAAGCTGGAAATGTATGGCTCGACAAGGAAAAAACATCTCCATACCATTTCTACCAGTTCTGGCTCAATGTATCAGACGAGGATGCTGCTAGATACATTAAGATCTTCACCACTCTCGACAGGGAAACCATTGAAAACCTTATTTCAGAACATAACCAGAAACCCGAGGAACGATTGCTACAGAAACGACTGGCTGAAGAGGTTACCGTGATGGTACATTCACGCGAAGACTACAACTCTGCTGTTGAGGCATCGCAGATTCTCTTTGGCAAGGGGACAACCGAATCACTGAAAAAAATGGACGAAAAGACCTTCCTTGCAGTATTTGAAGGTGTGCCAGTCTTTGAAGTAAATAAAAATCTTTTCTGCGAAGGGATATCTTTACTGGAATTATGTACTACCCATTCGCAGGTTTTCTCTTCAAAGAGTGAACTGCGCCGGCTGGCACAGGGAGGAGGTGTAAGTATTAACAAAGAAAAAGTTAACGATGTAGAAATGAAAATAGATACAGAATTTCTACTTAACGGCAAATATCTCCTTGTGCAGAAGGGCAGAAAAAATTATTATATTATTCGCGCTGTCTGAATGATTTCAGTGAACTTCTTTTTTATCTCAAGAGCAAAAAAGGTCAGCAGCTATTATTGAAACATCATCGAAGAGGCCAGGATTATTTTCAGGAATACCAAGCTCTTTAAGCATTTCCTGAATATTTTCCTTGACAGTTCGGGTATTTGTAATATGTTTGATTATCATCGAAGTTCCAATATCTTTCCCCTTATCATCCTTTAGTTCAGAAAGTCCATCAGTATAACAGACAATTTTTGAATGATTAATTATTTTTATTTCCCGCCTGGTTACAGAAGGTATTTCATCAAGCATTCCAATGCCAACACAGCTAGCTTCAAGATGCCTTATTTCACCCGTAACCGTATCATATAATACAGGTGGATTATGTGCAGCATTGATATATTCAAGTATTCCCGTGTCATGGTTAAATCTGGCAACAAAAAAAGTTATAAATTTTTCTCCTGCAGCATTTTCAACTACTATGCCATTAAGCTTTTTAATAAGCTCTGTCAGGTCAACCTGGCTGGTAAAAAGTGCCCTTAAACTTGCCTGAAAATTTGACATTAATATAGCAGCAGAGATTCCCTTGCCCGAAACATCAGCTATACAAAAGCCCGTTTGATTCTCCGACAGGCTCACACAATCGTAATAATCTCCTCCTACTTCATAATGTGGAAAATAAAATCCGCATACTTTTATCTTACCTTTTGATGGAAGCTTCCCTTCTTGCGGAATAAGCATCATTTGCATTTTTGATGCCAGTTCAAGCTCCTTCTTCAACGCTGCCTGACGAAGACTCTCCTTAAAAAGCCTGATATTTTCTATAGCAACTATTATAATACTTGAAATCGTCTGAATAAAGTTTAGGTGCTTGAGAACCGGACTCATGCCTTCTCCCTCTTCCTCTATATCACCAATAAAAACATATGCAAGAGGAACAAGATTATTAAAAACCGGAATAATTATATCAACCCCTTCAAATCCCGGGGTATTGGTCACAATAGCAGTTTCACTTATCGGTAAAAGCTGTTTTTCAATGTCTATGGATTTTTCATATTCCTCTGTAAAGCCGGCATTAAGAATACATTCCCATTTCTCTTCATATTTAAAAATCATAATCTTACCTATACCCAGATTATTTCTGAGGATAGATTCATACTTGGCCAGCAGCTCTGAAACAGGTAGATTTGCATTAATCGACAATGTTATATCGAGTAATGCATTTAGCTTGAACTTCGAGATTTTAAGCCTCTCTTTCGAAGCACTGCTGTCTTCCATTTGAAGGATCAGATTTTAACTCTTTCGACGTATGAACCGTCGCGTGTATCAATTTTTATTTTGTCGCCTGTATTAATGAATAATGGAACCATTACTGTGGCACCTGTTTCAACTGTTGCCGGCTTCATTGCATTGGTGGCTGTATCTCCCTTCAGCCCGGGTTCCGTATAAGTAACTTCCAGAACTACAAAAGGAGGAAGTTCTACTGATAATATGTTTTCTGTATCGGCATGTACCACAATTTCCACATTCTGTCCTTCTTTCAGAAATTCGTGCTGCTCAATCATATGTTCCGGGACATGCACCTGCTCAAATGTTTCAGAATGCATGAAATAGTAATAGTCTTCATCTCTATACAGATACTGGTAAGGACGACGCTCGACTCGGGTTACATTAATCTTCACGCCTGCAGTAAAAGTATTGTCAATCACCCTGCCGGTTCTTATATTTTTTAGCTTCGTCCTAACAAAAGCAGGTCCTTTTCCCGGTTTTACATGCTGAAACTGCACAATAGTGTAAAGGTCGTTGTTAAACTCTATTACAAGACCATTTCTGAAATCCGCTGTAGTAGCCATAAAAACTTCTCTTCTTTTATATTTTATTGTTTATTAATGAATTGCAATGGTTCAATGAGATTTTCAAAACTATTTATTTCTGCTGTAAATGCACCTACAAATATATCAAATCGTATTTTAACAGGTAAACAATTTTTATCAGCAGAAAACCAGATTGAAACATCTTCATTTGTTTTGAATAATCTTCCTACTTCAGTCACAGGATTGAATTTATAGCATTTTATTTTCCCCATTCTTGTTCTAACTTCTTCTATTCCTTTAAATTTCAGAATAATTGGATAAAATTCATCCGTAAACCATGTATTTATAATAATCTCCTCACCTTTTTTGAAAGGGTAATTCTTGGCCAGGTAATTTTTTCTGAAATGATAAAAACAGGAGAGTATATCATGAATACCTTTTTGGGTTACATGCTTCCCGGTTAAATCACTCAAAAGAATTGTTGAATCAGATCTTGTTTCGTGGTCAAAAAGCACCACATTGTATTTTCTATACCTTCCTTCCTGTATATTCCTTACTGACTTATAAGGCAAACCAGTTTCGGGAGAAAAATAGCTCTCATAGATATCTCTTACTTTAAAAACAGCATCAGCCACACCGGTCGTATAACCTAATAAATATGAATGCAATACTTCTTTACCCTCGTATTCCTCTTTAGTCAGGGTCATTGTTGCCATTCCACCATTTATAAATCCATAATGTATAATATATGTAACCTGTTCACCTGCTTTGTAAGGAGAATCCTGGCCTGAGAGAGAAAAAACTGTCAGCATTAAGACAATTAATATCAATACATTACTCTTCATTTGCTTTAATTATCTCTCTTGCTGTTTTATATAACTTTTCTTTTAGGTTTTGTGGTAATAAAATCTTTTAAATAAAATGGTTCAAAATAAGCTGTATTCTCAAACCTTCTCTCTTTTAAAGCTTCCATTGCTGGTATATGCATAAATGATGCCGAAGCAGTAATATTACTGATATGAATTTGCCGTTCATGTGTAAAAAAATGCAAACATTTATCAGCGCCATCTCCGAAAAATACCATGGTTTCGCCACCTGTTACATTCATGAAAGTTCTATCTGTAATTGTTTCTGTACATATATCTTTTATTCTTTCCCCTGCAGAATTAAAAATACAATAAAATACCTCCATTCTTTTTGCCTCAATCATAGGACAGAAAAGAGTATGTTCATTAATCAGGTTTTTCTCTCTGGCTATTGGAAGTACACCATGAAACAAGGAAGTAAGAGAGTCTATCCCAATCAAAGGTATTCCAGTTCCATATGCTATGCCTTTTGCAACGGAAACACCAATACGCAGACCAGTAAACGAACCGGGTCCTTTACTCACGGCAACAGCCTGAAGGTCCCGTGCGCAAATTCTCTGTTCATCAAGTAGTTCTTTTATATAAACAGTAAGAAGAGAAGAATGAGCCTTTCCGTCTTTCTGCTCACGGACAGAAACTACTCTGTCTTCATCGCAAAGTGCAACTGAACAGACGTTGGTAGCTGTTTCAATACACAAAATCATTTTGAAGGTTGAAGTCTCATTAAAAGGTTATTCATTTTACATTATATAAATCTTCTTTTTTTACAATTTCTACCAGAGTACTATCAGAAAGCTTTTTACTGATTGCGCTGAATGGGGCAATAATAACTCTGTCACCTGCACTAATTCCTGAAATGATTTCAATGTAATTATTATCCTGTATGCCGGTTCTGACATCTCTGGCAAGTGCGTATGTGCCATCTGTGAGGAAAACCAGGGTTCTGATATCTTTCTTTTCCGGTGAAATTTGAAGAATGGTTGTATCAATACGTGTTGTAACCGCCTGTATGGGTACGGCAACAACAGAATCTCTTGTAATTGTTCTTATATCTACTGTTGCAGACATCCCTGGTCTTAATGGATGGGGTCTCTCAGCACTTACAAGATGCTGATAGGATTCGGGAAGTATAAATACTCTTACATCAAAATTTGTAACCTGGTCAGCTGAAATTCCTGTTGTTTTGGCAGAATTGGCTACAGCAGTAACTACTCCTTTAAATTTCTCATCGAGATAGGCATCAATACTTACAATAGCTGTATCTCCCACCTTAACCCTTGTAATATCATTCTCATTTACCTCAACCCTTGCTTCCATTCTCGATAGGTCTGCAATCCTCATCATTTCTGTACCTGTCATCATACTGGTTCCGACAACTCTTTCGCCAAGTTCTACCAGTAGCATTGATACAGTACCTGATATAGGAGCATAAATAGATGTTTTAATAAGATTCTCTTCTGCTTCTTTCAGAGAAGCCTCGGCACTTGATACAGAAAATTTTGCTGCTTCTACTTCTGCCTTTGCAACCTTGTATGCTGCTTCGGCCTGCTCAAACTCCGACTGAGATATGGTCTTTTCATCGTACAGTTGTTTGTTCCTTTTGTAAGCCAGTTCAGCCTGAATAAATTGCGCTTCGGCCTGCGACAGCCTTGCTCTCGCTGAACTTATGGCAGCCAGAGAACGGTCGCGCTGAGAGATATAAGTATCAGGCTTTATCCTGCATAAAAGTTGTCCTTTTTCAACTCTGTCACCTTCCTTTATTCTTAGCTCAACTATCTCCCCCGATACATCCGGTGTAATCTTAACTTCTTTTTCCGGCTGAATCTTCCCATTTGCAGTTATTGTCTCAGTAATTGACCTTATTGCCGCATCTTCGACAGCAACCTTAACTCTGAGTGCCTTTCCGAACCATCCCTGTTTCTTACCTATTACTGCAATAATTATCAGCACAACAGCAAGAAGCGCTAGAATTTTTAAAATCCTGTTATTTTTCATAAAAGCAAAATTATTGTGGTAATGTTATGGGTATTCCTTTATAAAAATCAAGAACTTTAATTTTAAATACAAATTCATACTTCGATTGGGCGAGTTCAGACTGTGCCCTGAGAAGTTGTGTTTTTGCTGCATTATAATCAACAGGCGTCACCAGACCAACGTTGAATCTCTGCTCAGAATATCTGAACGATTCTTCTGCCGATTGCACCGCTTTTATACTGGCAGTATACTTTTTCAGGGCAGCCTGTGCATCAGCATAAGCCTGCTGAATGTTTTTATAAAGTTGTTTCCGGGTGGCATCAAGTGCATACCTGCTGTTTTCAATGGACAGCTTCGAATTTGAAATATTTTTATTAATCTGCCACCCATTCAAAATCGGCAAACTGAGTGAAAAGCCAATTCCGTAGTTCACATTGTCATGAATTTGATCGGCAAATGTGTATTTTCCGTAAATGGGACCAGTTGAGGGATCAATTCCCAGCAGTTTTTTTCTTATATCTGAATACCCGGTACTGAACGAATGACTCATTGTAATACGCGGGCTTCGTGCTCCTTCTGCAATTTTCAAATCAAATTCACTCGACCTAAGTCTCATTTCTGAACTTAAAATTTCAGGCCTGTTTTTACATGCCACCTGAAAAATATCTTCCACAGTTCCTGTAATAATATAGCCAGTGTCAATACTGATTTCCGGTATAATTATCTCAAAACCAGCCGGTGTTTCAAGCTCAAGAAGCTGAGCTAAACTGAGATAGGATAACTCAAGCTGGTTTTTAAGGTTAACAAGCTGAAGTTCTTCCTGCGCTGCCTGAGCTTCAATCTGCAAGAGATTACCAACAGCAACACTTCCGGCTTCAACAAGCTTACGTGTTTTATCAATCTGCTGACGGGTAATGAGTAACTGGCTTTCTGTTGCATTTACTAATTCTTTATTCAGAAGTATCTGAAGATATCCCATAGCTACACTAAGGGCAATGTTATTCTTTATTGTTTCCAGATCCTCCTCACTGGCAAGCAATTCATACCTGTATTTTTTGATTGAATGATAATTCTGCAATCCGCTGAAGATGGTCAGATTACCTCCTATGTAAAAATTATTGGTACGCACATTCTCATGCTCGGTAAATTCATAAGTTGTTTCATCAAGAGCTCTTCCGAAAGAATAATTGTGTGTTGCATTACCCGCCAGTGTTGGTAAAAGCTTCAGTTTAGCCAGATCCAGGGCATTTTTCTGTACCCTGGTCTGCAATTCCTGCTGTTTGACCTGTATATTCCTTTCAAGTGCATACCTGACACACTCCTCAAGTGTCCACAATTTCTTCTGGGAATATAAAACAGCAGATATTAAGCTAAATAATAAAACCAGTGAAATGAAACGTTTTACAATCATATCTACAATAAATTAATACAGGAAATGAGGTACGAAGATAAGAATTTAATAATCGTCTCAATTGGCTATTTAAAGATTTTAATCCAAAATCAAGTTATTATAAATCCATTTTGCATGACTGATTTAAAAATACCAATCCTGAGTGGCAGAATTAAAAGTTGTAAAGAGTTTATATTATTGATTTACAATTTTTTAAAGTATTTGAAAATGAATTTGTTAAAAACTTATATTTTAAAAATAATAATACCTGATGCCAACCTTGTAATTTTACGCCATATTCAAAGTTTAAGCAGTTGTGAAGCGCACACTGTACAAAGAAGAAAATCTTAAACGTAAAAACAGACTCTCGCTAATGCTGAACAACAGGGAACTGAAAGCCCTCGATATTTATTGCAGCAGGTATCGAATTAAAAACAAATCGGAATTTCTCAGGGAAACAATCATGAAAGCCATTATAAAAAAATTCGACGACGAATATCCTTCATTATGGGAAGAACCTACAGTTCCCACACTTTTTTCAAGGAAAAAATAGAATGTCAGAATAAACTACATTGTTTAATTTAGTTATGTTCTGTTAAGTAAAAGTATTTTCATACTTTTATTCAAAAGAATTATATCTTATTTTAGCATTGTTAAAAATGTTCAAAATTGATGTATCCTCAATCAATAAGGATAGAAGCTACAAACAAAACGCCTGAAATTGTTCTGGAACAGGGCATGATTTTAATTAAAGGCAGGTCCATTCCTGAAGATCCGAACAACTTCTATAAGCCTATTTACGACTGGGTTTCAAAATATATTTCTGAGTGGGGAGGAAAAACAAATATAATATTTGCTTTTGAGTTCATAAATACGAGATCTATAAAATGGATATACACTATTCTTAAGGAAATGACAGAACTGATTTATTTACCAGGTAATAAATTACAGGTATCATGGTTTTATGAAGAGGGGGATGAAGACATGTATGATCTTGGTTCGATTATTTCTGCACTCATCAGATGTCCTTTCCGTATTATCAGAGTTGAAGATATTGATAAATGCGAAATAACTGCCCTTAATTAATCCCTCCTGCCTATTTTCAGAATCTGCAGTATATTATTCAATATTTCTTCCCCTCTTATTCCGTAGGTTATAAAAGGATATTGATGATAATCTTTCTTATTATAAACCGGTGGTTTACCTGTTGCAATTTCTATTATTCCTCCTCCAGCCTCCTCAACAATTATATGCCCTGCCGCTACATCCCATTCATTAATTAAACTTGATTTGAGATACAAATCAGCATAACCTTCGGCAATTTCGCCAAATTTTATAGCACTCCCTTTTGTTATTATTTCTGTCTCATAAATTATACTTATTTTCTTTAACCAGCTTTCCTCATCCTGAGAGTGATGCGAACGACTTCTAAGTATCCTGTAAGGTCCGGCAGGTTTAAAGGCTGGCACTCTTGTTTTTTCTCCCGCCACCAACATCCAGGTTCCTGTTCCCCTTACTGCAAACCATGTTTTTTGAAATACAGGGGCATGTATAAAACCAGCCACTGGTTTACCCTCTGATACTAGAGCCAGGGAAATGCAAAACTCATCATTACGGGCAATAAATTCCTTCGTTCCGTCAAGGGGGTCAAGAATCCATAGAGTATTCCTTCCCGACCTCAAATAATTGCCAGTATCTATTGTTTCCTCACTGAAAACTGGTATTTCCGGTGTTAATTCTTTCAGCCCTTCTTTTACTATGTAATCTGATATCAGGTCAGCCCTGGTTACGGGGCTCCGGTCTTCTTTCAAATATGTTCTAAAATCATTATGCCTGTATACCTTAATAATTTCCTGGCCTGCAGTTTCCAGCAAATCGATAATTGAATCTATTCCATTTTTGTTTATATCAAACATTTTCAGATGCTTATAACACAACAGGTACACAGAAAGTAAAAATAACAATATTTTTTGCTAATTTTGCACCAGAAAACTGACTATAATAGTGACCCATGGTGTAATTGGTAACACGACGGATTTTGGTTCCGCAGAGTCCTGGTTCGAGTCCAGGTGGGTCAACATAAGTTCTTTTTAAACTTAAATTCATTAACTTTATCCATAAATAAATAATAAACAAAGACAATATCTGTTAATTATTAAAATCCAATATCATGAAAAATTTTATAAAAATTACCACATTACTGATTGGCTTTTCATTATTGTTTTCCACAGGCTGTGAAAAGCTTAATGATGAAGAACTACTGACTGATCATATCTGGAAGTTCAAGGAGATAACCACTAATTCCACTAATCAGAACATCATTTCCATGGTAGCATTTGTTAATGCGCTAATGACGAACAGTACCATGGAATTTAAAAAGAATGGTACCTTTACACTGAGTATGCTCAATCAGTCAGAATCGGGTACATGGGAATTATCTGATGATGGTAAAACACTTTTTACGACAGACAGCAATGGGGACACAGATGAAATGACTGTTGTCAAGCTGACAAAAGATGACCTTATACTTCAGGGTGAAGAAGTTGACGATACATATGGCACTTATTCAGTCACAATGCACTGGACAAAATAATTACAGTCCTGGATATCTATTTCTTCCACCCAATATTGAAGTTCTGGATTTATTTGTTGCCTAATTGTGCCGCCTTATAAAGGGGTAACAGAAATACATAAATAAAAGAATAGCCGATCTATCGAGACCGGCTATTTCATATTAACCGTTAAAATCATCCTTCTTTCTTCATCTGGTTTTTAAACTCCTGGATTTCTCTTTCTTTTTCAGCTAATAAATTCTCCAGACCTGAAATTTTGCTTTTCAAGCCTGAAATTTCTGAATTTAGTTCTTCAATTCTACGGTTTAATTGCTCTTTTTCTTCCTCCAGTTTCCTGATAATTGGAGTAAAGTATGCCTTCTGGTAGAACCAGGCGGAAAGGAAGCCTACTACACCAGCGCAAAGCAGCAAAAGAATTATTTCAATTGCAGCTGTTGTTACTGACTGAGCTAGAATAACAAGATATGCATTCATAATATCAGATTTTTTGGGGTTTGTATTTTTCCAATAAGTATTCTTTTTTTGTCTTTTATCAAAGTTAAGAAAGTGATTGATTTAAAGCAAAAAATTTTTTGAATTTCCGAAAAAATAACTGGGAAAATGGCGTTTCCTCAATTAGCTTGCTGGGGGATACATGTCAACCAGCCGGTTTTGCCTTTTTATTGCTCTAAGAAAATCTTTTATTGGTGCAGGCTTATATCCCCGTTTACGGTTGAGATCTGCCACCTTGAAAAGAAGGCTTTGTGCTCTGAAGAATTCACTATAAAGCTTCATCAGGGAAACATTAGGGTCCCAGGCCTGAATTGCTTCAGCTCCCGCACCATTTATCTCGATAATTTTAAAACCTTCCCCTCTTTTAAGAAGATCTGTAGAATCAAACCTTATATCAAACCTGCCATAATAAAACTCAGGCATGCTTTTTGCAATAGTGTCAAATCTTTCTGTAAGCTCCGGAGTTATCAGATGACTCCCGTCGCGGTAAAGACCTCCTGCACGAAGAGAACCAATAAAAGCCAGACGAATAAGTTCTCCCTCTGGAGGAACCCTCTCAAGGTCTTCATTGCTGAAACCAACGTGTTTTGGGCTTTTGCCAAGGTAAAGATGTGCCCTGAATTTTGTGCGTTCATCATTTTCAATAAGCTGTTTCAAAGTCGATTTACCATCTCCAACCACAAAAGGATAATACCGGAGTGTTATCGAATAGATGTAACCTTTCTCGTTACAAGGGATTCTTATATAAAAAATACCAGCTTCCCCATCATAATTAACAGCTTCCTGCAGTATAAGATTCACACCTGGAGGGAATTGTTCCAGATATTCCAGCAACTGCGTTTCATTTTCAATAAATCTTACTCCGTACCCGTTCCATCCAATATCTGGTTTGGCAACGATAGGGAATTCAAGACCTTTGATTTTTAAAGCCTCAAGAGCTCGCCGGAAATTTGAATCTGCACTGCCTCCATCCCTGTGAAAAAGAATATATCTGGCAATCCAGTTTCTATGTTCATCTCCCACCATATCGAGTACAGAAGCTTTGGATTCTCCCATGAACCCGCCCGTTTCTATCATAGGATTTGACACAGAAGGCAGGGTCAGGCTTCTGTATCTCAGACCAAGCCAAAGCCAGCGCAATCCCACCGGGATATAAAGAATATTGTTAGGAATTCTTTCTGCAGTTGCAATGAACTTCTTAAGATCCTCAAGAGATGGCATGCCATTGAATTTCTTTTTCATCGACGGCATATACCTTCTGAATGTTTTAATTAATTTTTGCGATAATACTTCTGTCATTTTTTCTGCTTATCGTTCCTGACCTGATTAATATAGTTTCTTACTGCGAATATTATAACAACTGCAGCAAGTATTGCCCACGACCAGTACCCAAGTTTAAAAAGAACAAGATCCCCGAACAGGATCACTATGGTAAGTACCAGCGAAGAGTATATAGCTCCTGCAGCTATTGAAACAATTGCAAATCTCCAGAAAGGTATACGAAACCATCCGCATGCAACAAAAGTAGGAAAAAGCAACCCGGGAGTAAATCTACAGATTATAAGAACTTTTACAAGGTTTAATTCAAGCCATGTTTTTACTTTTTCCACCTTCGGACCTATTATCTTCGACCTGAGCCATCTGTTTTCACGGGCCAGCCTGCCCAGTCCGTAAATCAGTGTATCACCCGCTACTATTCCTGTATATACAGGCAAATAAGCATAAAGAAGCGGCAAGCCCCGTTCAACTTTAGCAAAACCGGCAGCAACAATTGCCGCATCCTCATGAAGAAAAGTCAGAAAGAATATTGCAATTGTTTCTTTAAGCCACAATAATATACCGGGATCTGAAATAATCATGCTTATAAATTCCCCCGCTTGCAAAAATCAAAATGCAAAGATAGATTCTTTTATTTATGATAAAATATTAAAAGTAAGATTATCAGATATTATTTAAATTTAACCCCGGTTCAGGAATAGGACTTAAATAATTGCACAGAGCACTTATTCAGCGCTTTTATATAAAATTTCTGATTTCCTGTTTCTTTTTATTAATACCCACCATACCAATAGTCCAGAAAGTGTAATCCCCATGCCTGCCAGCGACTGTACAGGTCTGTTAGCAAACACATATACCATCATACAACCTTCAACCAGAATGAAAAATAAAGGAATAAACGGATAGCCGAATGTGTGATAAAAATTCTCGTTATTTTTCTTCATTCTGTGCCTCAGAACAAAAAGTCCTCCAACAGAAGTTATGGTAAAGATGCTCAAGGTAAATCCTATCAGAGTCATTATCTGCTCAAAGGTTGAGGTCCATATAAGCGTTAAGGAAATAACTGTTAGAAGTATTGTAGCATAGAATGGGGAACCGTTTCTATTTTCTTTCCCGAAAAATTTCAGTGCAGAATAATCTTCAGCAATAGCCTGAGTAACTCTCGGCCCGAGAATAAGAAGTGAATTAATTGATGCTATAAGTCCGATTGATATCAAAACAGCGATGAATTTGCCTCCGAATTCCCCGAATATATTTCTGGCAGCGAGAAATGCCACATCAACCTTTCCTGATAATTGTTCAACCGGAACTGTATACAGAAAAATAAAATTCAGAAGCGTATAGAGTGTCATTACAATTAAAGTTCCGGTTATAAAAATTACAGGTAGGTTTTTAACTGGATTCCTGACCTGATGTGTTATATAAGCCGCTGAATTCCAACCTGAATAGGCAAATGAAACATATACAAGAGAGACTGCAAAGGCAGGATTTATTACCTGTTTCAGGTCATACCTTGTAAATGTCAATTCAAAATTTTCGTGATGCCCTTTGATAAAGCCCGAAATACAAAGTGTAAGAATAAGTGTAATATTCAGCAACGTGGTTATAAAATTGAAATTAGCACCCGTTCTGAAACTGCTTGAGTTGAGAGCAGTAAGAATAAGAATTGCAGATATGGCTGTCAGCATTGGAGGAACAGGAATGATATTATTCATGTATGAACCCAATGCAATTGCCGCTATTGCCAGAGGAGCAGCAAAGCCTATTGTCATTGAAATAAATCCGGATAGAAAACCGAAAGCAGGATGGTAAATTTTTGAAAGAAAGACATATTCACCACCCGAGCGGGGTATTCTTGCGGCAAGCTCTCCATAAGTAAGAGCTCCGCAAAGAGCCACCAGTCCGCCCGTAATCCAGATAAGAACCAATGCCAGAACCGAATGAACACCTGCTGCTTGAAGACCGAGACTTGTATAAACTCCCGTACCAATCATATTAGAAACAACTATAGCAATAGCACGGGACGGATTAATCTGCTTTTGCTGTTCCAAATCCTGAGTTTTTGATAGTGCTAAATGTAGCAAACAAAATGAAAAAAATGCCCTGATGAAATGTTAATAAACTCAAAAATATTGCGAGAAAACAGAAAGACAAATTTTCCGTAAAATAAGAATTACGGATATAATTAATTGATTAAAAAGGAATTAGCTGGTGTTTTTATTATTACGTGGAAACCAGGGAAGAAATGCACTTGTTCTTTTTACATACTCTTCATAACCTTCTCTTTTCGTTTTAAGGCTTTTTTCGAGCATTGCCACGCCAGATACTTTTATTATCAGAAGAGTCATAAGAATAGATCCAAGTGCGGGAAGGTAACCCCCTGCTGCACAAGATAACAATCCATATCCCCACCATACAGCAGAATCTCCAAAATAATTAGGGTGCCTTGTATAGCGCCAGAATCCAGTGTCAAGAATTTTCCCCTTGTTTGCGGGATTTGCCTTAAATTTTGCAAGCTGTAAATCACCTCCTGCTTCAAAAACCAACCCTGTAATCCATACAATCAGCCCTATATAATCAAAAAGGTTTAAATTGTTAGCCCTGTTATAATACTGAGCCCCAAGAAGAGGTAATGAAATTAACCACATAAGTATCCCCTGAAGCAGAAATACCTGAAAAAAACTGATCCACCAGTAATGTTTCTCCCCATATTTCTTCCTGAAATTTCTGTATCTGAAATCTTCTCCTTTGAATGCATTACGCCATGCAATATAAATTGATAGACGCAAACCCCATATCGTAACCAGAATACTTATTAGCAGTTTTCTTAATTCATAACCGTCAGTAAAAAAATAATAAAACCATGTTGTCAATACAAATCCGAAACCCCAGAAAATATCGACTATGCTGACGTTTTTAATGATTACAGAAATAATCCACAGAACCGACATCATAACAAATATCGGCATAAGGGCATATAGAAAAATATTCAAAAATGACATTGTGAGTATTATTCAGTCATCAATGCCACTGCAGAAGCACCCACTCCTGCATTTGCACCAATAATAGGAGAAATATTAACGACAGAAACAGGTTCCTTGCCGGTTAGTTTCCTCATTTGTTCAATATACCATTCAGCATCCTGCAAATTATTGGCATGCATTATAACATAATTCCAGACAGCACCTGACTCTATGCTTTTCTTTACATGAGAAATCACTTTTTCCAGATTTGCCTTACGACTGAACGCTTTGTCCAGCACAATGGCTTTCCCCTCCTGATCGAGTGATATTACAGGATTAATATGAAGCAGCCTGGCAATAAGACCCTGAGCATATGATAACCGGCCCCCTCTGATCATATATTTTATATCATTTACCTTTACGAAAATCTTACATTTTCTTACCCATCCCTCAGCCATTTCAATTATTTTTTCGTGCGGAATATTTCTTTCAATAGCTTCAGCAATCCTGAGAACTAGAAGACCCTCAGAACCCGAGATACCTCTCGAGTCAATAACACTTACAGGTTTATTGAATTCACTGCTGACAACCTGTGCTGCTTTTACTGCAGAATAATATGTCCCGCTAAGTTTCCCCGAAAGATTTACTGAAATAACCGAATCGTAATGAGAAACAAGATGTGAAAATATATTCCTGAAAGTATTTTCATTGATTTGAGATGATTTAGGATAATCAGGACAATTGTCAAGCATCCTGTAAAACTGTTCTGGTTTAAGAGTAATCTTGTCGAGATAACAGTTTTCACCGAAGTTTATAGTTACAGGTATGATGTGAATCTGAAAACGGTCAATAATCGATTCATCAAGGTCGCAGGTAGAGTCGGTAACAAGAGCTATTCTGTATTTTCTTTTAAACACCGACTCACTTTGCCGGAGCATATCATCAGCCTTTTGAAAGGTAAGTGTACCATAGTCCTTTAAAACGAAAAACATTTCAGCAGGATTGCTTGTATGTACATGAATGCGTCTAAGTTTTTCATTGCCTGCCACAACTACAGAATCACCAAAATCCTTAAGAATTTCTATCAAAGAATGCTGGTCGATTGTTGTGTTCTTTAAAATAGCTTCTGTGCAATATCTGTAAGTCACCTCTTCGGTGATCATTTCCTCACTCTTCGGAAGCTCTGCTGTTTCTGCTTTTGCCCTGATAAGCTCTTTCAGATTACGATCACGTATATAGTCAATAATACCTTCGATAAAGAGAACAAACCCCTTTGCACCAGCATCAACTACATTGTTCTTTGCAAGTATCTTCAGTTTTGATTTTGTTTCTGAAAGGGATTTTTTAAGCACGTTATACGAGCCAAGCAGCATTTCGGCATAATCATTATATTTCTGCCGGGTATTAAAAATAAAATCGGCCCATTCCCTTATTACCGTTAGCATTGTTCCTTCTACAGGATTTGAAACAGCTTCATATACATAGTTAACCGAGCGCTTCAACGTTTCAGCAAATTCCTTTATTTTAATTTTATTTATGTTCCCGGTTTCATTACTCAATCCGAAAAAAAACTGGGCGAAAATAATTCCTGAATTACCCCTGGCATTTATCAGAATTGATTCTGCAATTCTGTCGGCAGTAATTTTAAATGAACGGTCAGGATAGAGCGATTCAATCACAGCTCTTATTGTAGCTGCAAGATTAGAGCCTGTATCACCATCATTAACCGGAAAAACATTTATTCTGTTTAGTTCAACCTGATGAGCTATAACTTTTCTAGCACCAGCAACGAACAGATAATAAAGATTACGTCCATCAAGCTCTGAAATTATTTCTGAATTTCTTTTAATCATTATTACTTGTAAAAAATATTTTTTTCAAAGGTAAGAAATATTAATAACAACCATTTCCAGGTGACTATCAGTTTTCAAATAGCAATTATAAAAACTGACAACTCTTTCTTGGGCTGAAAAACAATTTTAAATAATCATAAAATTAACAGACAGAAAGGAATTTTGTTCAATTGGCTTTTACTGAATATATAACCAGTGATTCAGTAAATAATATAATATCCGCCGCCACCGCTGCTTTCACCAAAACGCGGGTTGACCACGTTGTTGTATATTGAACCGAAAGTGTACGACAGTCCGAAAGATGTATAAAACTCATATTGCGTTTCAAGCTCCCTTCGTCTTAAAAGGATCTCTTCGGTGGTAGCCCCTC
Source organism: Bacteroidales bacterium (assembly GCA_049654745.1). GTDB lineage: Bacteria > Bacteroidota > Bacteroidia > Bacteroidales > VadinHA17 > LD21. Next base: position 16,149 of record JBASIK010000191.1, on the reverse strand, counting down.
CTTTAACAAGTCCCAGCTGGTCATGAATAAGCGATGCCCCTCCTCCAATATTAAGGGAAAGACCCTTCGTTATCCTGAGATTGAGATAACTGGAAAAAGAAAGATTGTTTTTTGACCAGTCGTGAAGGTAATTGCTGTAACTCAAATTCATATCAATAGATCCCCACTTCTGGACAACTTCATATGCCGCAGCAAATGAATGACTCCAGAGATATTCTCTGGTTTTATCGTATATGGTTGTATCATAATATATTACCGGATTAAATCCAATCCGGTATAACAACCTGAGTTGTCTCCTTGTTGATTGAGAATAGGGGAAAATGTCATATTCAATTGCCGGCATAATACCTGCAAAAAATTTCTCATTTGAATAACTGGATGATCCTGTACTTATAAACCCCCCTGCCGACCAATGGTCTGAAAGACTTTTAACCAGCATCCCGCTTAAATTTTTCGAATTGTTCTCACTCGTGTATTTATATCCTGAAATGTCGTAAGTACTTACACTATAGTAATAACTGCCACTGAGGTTGATTTTCCAGTCGCTTGTAACCCTGCTGGCAGAAAGGCTTCCCCTGATATATTTTGACTGGTATGATTTTTCTCCTGTAAGATATCCGTTCACAGATGCCCTGAAAACCCAGTTGTTCCATTTATCGGTAGAAACTGACTCAGTCAAAGGTATTGAAAAAGATATATTGATATATTTTGCTAGCGGTGTTTTACTAACATACCTTATTAGACCTATCTTTAAAGCATTCACCTGCTTCATTCTTATCACATCCTGCGTGTCGTCGGGAGATGAGGCAACTGTTATTGTATCATTAATTCCCGAAAACCTTCTCTGCCCGGTGAAGAAATAAGTGTATTCCGTTCCTCCTGCACCGGTTCGCTGATAGGTAGAAATTATATAGACATCTGCATCTTTAAGATCTCGGACATAATTTATGAAAGGTATCTCTTTTTTGATGAAGTCGGATGCTTCCATGTAAACATTAAGAGCATCCTTTCGTAAAGTATCCTGCATTTCTTCAGGGTCCTGCCCTGATGCATGTAAAACCAGCAAGAAAAACAACAAAACAGCAAAAATCCTGTTTGTAAACATTGAAATATAGTAAAATATTAATAATGCCTAATTTACACATAATTTTTATTATACAACTAACAATTTAAAATAAATTATTAATCGCGTATTTTCCTCTTTCCCAACGAATTCTACTGCTAGTTAGTTTCTCCTTTTAAGAGTGAAACCAGTTTTTCTCCATCCCATAGCCAGTATTTCCCTCCGAAGTCCGGCACTTCACAATATTCATCACCGAATAGAATCTCTGCGTCTTTATCAATCCATATTACAGTGTTCTCAGGAAGATAGACTCCAGCTTCAACAAACGAGCCCGACCATTTAAACCCTGGAGGTATTTCATAATACTGATCAACATACAAAGTATCACCCGAAAAGCTATAATTGAAAATAAGGGCTTCGGCTTTTCTTACTGCTTCACGCCTGGTACTTCCGAACATTGTTTTTTCAACAGATATGAAAAACTTTTCCCCTTCTGGACTGTGTAACTCAATTTCTGGTTTAGAAAACAACCTGTTACCGTCATTAACCATAAAGAGAGAGTAGTTCGTGCCAGGTATTGTAAATTCCCTATAAAATCCTAGCTCAGAAATTTTACTTACCGTCTTTATATAAAGTGTATCAGGCTTACTTTGTGGATAAATCTGCTCGGATATTCTTCCCTTTTCGGCAAAGTTAATCCCCTGTGACACTAAAATCATTAACAAAGCTGTAAAACTTATTACCCATACTACCAGTGCTGAGATGCTTAACCACAATTCATTTGCCTTGAACCTGAAAATCATTTTCAAACCCCAGTAAATTAACGCTAGCAAAGGAAGAATCACAACAAATGAGATCAAAACCATTATCCATGGAGTGATTGCAGGACTGGCTGCTAATTCCAGAAAATCAGAAATACTGAATATCCCAGTTTCTGCTCCTTCATGGAAAAACGAAACAGGATATCTCAGATAAAACACCAGACTGAAAGCCACAAGCATGGCAAAGCCGGTAACAACCATAACAGCCCCTGCAATTGCAAGAAAAAACCAGGCAACTAACCTGAAAATTCTTCCCAGTGCAAGAAAGAATGAATTAAGTGCCCCCGTTAGTTTTGCAGTTTCAGGTGAATCTCTTCCAGTTTGTTTTGAGTAATAATTTTCGCCGTAAAGTTCTCTCTTTTGAATTTCAGTTTTTGCAACTGGAAGGGCTATCCATAAAATAACATATATCAATATACCTGCAGCATAAGCAAATGTAAAAATTATGAAAATAAGTCTAATCCATACCGGATCAATATTCAGATATGCGCCTATTCCGCTACAGACACCTCCTAAAACCGGGTTGTTAATATCCCTGTAAAGCCTTCTACGGTAGATTCTGTAAGCACTCTTTCTTTCAGTTCCTCCCTCCTGTTCAAATTCTTCTGGCCTTCCTATGATATTTATGACATTGTTGACATCCTCTGTGTTTATAATATCTGATTCACTTTTACCCGACTGAAATATTTCAGCAATTCTGGCTTCAATATCATCAATGATTTCATTGCCGCCAGGAACATTTTTCAATCTCATATCTACTGACTGCAGGTAGTCGCGAAGCACCGAATAAGCCTTTTCATCTATTATAAAAAGCACCCCTGCAAGATTTATTTTTATCGTTTTGTCCATTTTGTACTTGTTTAAGTTATTTAATATTATTTCATATTTTTTCTTATAAGATTCACTGATTCTACCAGTTCCATCCATGAGGTATCAAGTTCTTTCAGGTATTTTTTACCTTCATCAGTAAGTTCGTAGTATTTCCGCGGAGGACCCTGCTGTGATTCTTCCCATCGGTAACTTAACAATCCGGCATTTTTAAGTCGTGTAAGCAACGGATAAAGTGTCCCTTCAACAACTATAACCTTAACCTGTTTGAGTTCCCTGATAATATCGCTTGCGTAACATGAGCTTCCAGAAAGTACTAGAAGAATGCAGTATTCAAGTATTCCTTTACGCATTTGAGCCTTAGTATTCTCAATATCCATAATGATTTATTTTAAGTATTTTCAAATATTCATTCTGCGACGCACCTGTTCAAATTCCCTTTTTACAGCTTCCTTTATGCTTTGAATGTTTACAGGCTCACCTCTCATTTCTATTTTCTGGGCAATTGTTCTGGCTTCCGGTAGTACAATCCAGAGAATAATGTAGATTAACAAACCAAACCCTCCTGCAAACATAAGGGCAAGAAATATTATCCTTATTATCCAGGGCTCAATTCTCCAGTATGCACCAATTCCCGCGCAAACACCTCCCAGAATTCGGTTGTCAGGATCACGGTACATTCGATGAGATCGTCCTGAATACCGCGACGAGTCATCTCTGCTGCTTCCTGTTCCTTCACCCTCAAAGGCAAAATCTTCCGGCCTGCCCAGAATAGAAATAACTTCCTTTACATCTTCAATTGTTATTACCTGCTTGTAGCCCGATATCTTTGCCCTGAAAAGCTCTGCTATCCTGTCCTCAATATCACTCATTATTTCAGAAGCGCTTTTTTCAGAAGCAAAACTACTTTCAAGACTCTTGAGATAACGGCTCAGTTCTTCATAGGCATCTTCATCAATATTGAATGAATGGCCTCCCAAATTAACTGACAATGTAATTTTCATTTTCTTTTATTTAATATTTATATTTTATATTACCTGTCATTGCAAAGATATATAAAAAATATACTATAATGCTATACATAGTACTAAAATTTTAAAAAAATTATTTTTTCACTGCTAATAAATTATTTACGCACTATCTCTCCATGGTGTTTGCTAAGGCAAACGTACTCAGTTAATTTTTTTATATTTATCGGCTCAAATCAATCACTATGGGGAAAAAATATAATTGGGGTATCCTTGCTCCCGGAAAGATGTCGGCAAAATTCACCAATGCATTAAAAATTTTAAGTAATGCCGAGCTTTATGCGGTTGGTTCTCGTGATATTGAACGGGCAAAAAAATTTGCTGCTGACCATGGATTCAAAAAATTTTATGGAAGCTATGAGGAACTTGTCTCAGACCCTGGGGTTGAAATAATATACATAGCTTCACCACATTCGTTTCACTACGAGCATACTCTTTTATGCCTCCGCAATGGGAAACATGTTATATGTGAAAAGGCTTTTGCACTTAATTCACATCAGGTAGATGAAATGATTTCAGAAGCAAGGAAAAGGAATCTTTTCCTGATGGAAGCCCTATGGCCCCCATTCCAGCCGTTTTACAAAAAAGCTCATGAGATTCTGCAATCTGGTATCTTAGGTGAAATTTTTCATCTTCACGGCTGGTTTTCTTTTCAACCCCCATATAACCCGGACGACAGAAAATTCAATCCGGCACTGGGTGCTGGTTCACTTCTTGATATCGGTATATATCCGGTAATTGATGCCCTTACTTTTATTGGCGTTCCGGATGAAATAAAAGCTTACGCTCTATTTGCACCAACAGGCTCTGAAGAGTCAATAACTGCAATTTTCCGATACAACATCGGAAAAATGGCAGATATATACAGTTCGTTCAGAACCAATGAAGGTATTGGCTGCAAGCTGCTGTGTCAAAATGGTAATATGATTGTCTCAAGGGGAAGGGATATGAACCAGAGAGTGGTTCTTGAGTTGCACGGCCAGGCACCTGAAGAATTTGTTTTCAGGCCAGATGCCATGGGTTACCACTGGGAAGCTGAGGAGGTTATGCGCTGCCTGGATAACGGTTTGATAGAGAGCCCTGTTGTTCCTCATTCATTCAGCAAAAAACTTATTAGTACCCTCGACCGAATAAGAAAAGAAACAGGTGTAATATTTCCCGGAGAACGGCTAGAAAATTTATAACACTGTGATAGTAAAACCCGATAACGGGCTGACTCGCTCACCAGATTCATTTTACCAGAAGAAATTTCTTCTTAGCATAATTATTCCGGCACTTTTTGTTTTCGTTATGTGGTTTGTTAAAGTAACTGAAATTCTTTTTGAAACAGATTTTTCTTTTCTTGGAATCTATCCCCTTAGCCTTAAAGGATTGCCTGGTATATTGTTTTCTCCTTTTATTCATGGCGACTTTAAACATCTGTACAGTAATACAATACCGCTTCTTTTTCTCGGAACCGCGCTTTTCTATTTCTATTCAGAACCTGCTTTAAAAATCTGGTTCTTGAACTATTTTCTTACAGGAATTCTGGTATGGCTTACAGGTAGAGCGGCGTGGCATATCGGAGCAAGCGGACTTGTCTATGGCCTTACAGCATTTCTCTTTTTCAGCGGCATTATCCGCCGATACTACCGTCTTGCTGCATTGTCCCTTCTGGTGGTTTTTCTTTATGGTTCAATGGTATGGGGAATGTTCCCTGGATTTTACAGGGATGTCTCATGGGAATCGCATATGATGGGCTTTGTATCCGGAATACTACTTGCAATTATCTACCGACACGAAGGACCTCAAAGGCCTGTCTATAAATGGCTTGACGAGGAAGAAGAATTGAATGAAACAGAATTTTGTTCTGATAATAGTGAAAACGACACCGATGAAAAATAGCCAGAGTTTATTCAAAAATTATAAGTTTAAAAATTTCCTGGTAAACAATAGACTTTAATCTTTTATAATAATAAAATATAAGTCACACTCAATCAGCCGTGTTTGAATTATAATACATTTAACAACTGTTAAAAAAATTTAAATAGCCTTCGATTTTAGGCTGTTTGTAATTTCTTTTAATTCAATTTTCGATATTTGCATGCTTTAATTAAAAATGCTGATAAATACTAACCAGCATATAAAAACATTAGTGCTTTAATACTTTAATACTGAACAATATAGAGTAACTTGATTTTCACATAATAATTTTTCAGATTATGAAATTGACAACACCAGTTTTAAAAGTAGTTCTTCTTCTGACTGTAATTCCAATTTCTCTAATTGTTATGCCACAGGAGAACAAGCAAAATATAGATTCTTTGAGAAAAGATGCCCTGAGGCTTTTTCTCGATTGCCGTACCTGTGATATGAATTACACAAGAGAGCAAATACCATATGTAAACTATGTAAGAGACGTAAAAGAAGCCGATGTTTACGTACTTGTTACCCAGCAGAATGCAGGAAGTGGTGGTAATATGTATACTTATACATTTTCAGGGCAGTTCCGCTTCGCCGGAATGCACGATACACTTACATTTACCAGCAATCCGGATATGACCAGCGCTGAAATACGCGAAAAAAGAACCAATTTGTTGAAAATGGGCCTTATGAGATATGTTGCCAGAACCCCCCTTGCCGGTGAAATCGAAATCAGGCATAACCAGAGGCTTCAGGCAGCAAAAGTGGAAGATAAATGGAATTACTGGGTATTCGAAATACAGACCCGACCAAGATTCAATGCCGAAGCCTCAAATTCAAGACTATTCTTTTCAAATTCTCTAAACATCACAAGAATAACCCCTGACCTTAAATTCGAATTAGAAATTGAAACAGATAACATCCGTCAAAAATTTGTGGATGATGAAGGTGAAACGACAATTTACACAATAAAAGATGAAAATATGAATGTCCTGCTTGTTAAAAGTCTGGGTGAACACTGGTCAGCAGGTTCAAGGCTAAATCTGCGTAAAGCCACAAACCCTAACTATGATCTTAACTTTGAATTTATGCCAGCTATTGAATATGATATCTTTCCGTATTCACTTGCCACTCATAAACAGCTGAGAATTAATTACAGTGCAGGATATCAATATAGTGATTATATTGACTCAACACTTTATAATAAAATAGACGACAATTTGTTCAGGCACGAGCTACAGTTGGCCTATCAGGTACAGGAAAAATGGGGTTCAATAAATATCTCTCTTACAGCTTCCAATTATCTTCAAGATTGGTCAAAAAACAGGATTCAGGTAGATGGCTTTATACGTCTTAGAATTGTGAAAGGTCTTTCACTCAGTATCAACGGACAGGCCGCTTATATAAACGACCAGCTCAATCTGAGAAAGGGAGAACTCACTGAAGCAGAGAGACTCTTGCGCTTGAAGGAACAGGCAACAAATTATTCAGTGGGAGGTAGCATTGGTATTACTTACACTTTCGGTTCAATCTACAACAATGTTGTAAATCCTCGCTTTGGGAACCGCTTAGGTGGAGGTGGTGAATTTATGAGATTCTTTTAATTCCACTTCAAAATTCAGGAAAAAAACTGAATTAGCTTCCGGATAAAATAAATAATTTAGTCAGGTTAAATCGTTCACGATGAAACCTGCCTTTTTCTTTTTATTCGTTGCCATTATCTCATTTGTTTTCAGGTGCTCTGATATCAATTGTCAAAACAAAAATTCAGGATATTTAATATGGTTTAACAAACCGGCATCTGAATGGAATGAAGCCCTGCCAGTTGGAAATGGAAGTCTTGGTGCAATGATTTTCGGGGGAATTTTCAATGAAAGACTTCAGTTGAACGAAGAATCGGTATGGACTGGTGAGCCTCGATGGGATGCCAATCCCGACGCCCCAAAAACCCTGCCTGCCGTCCGGAAACTATTGTTTGAAGGCAGATACCGCGAAGCAGAAGAGCTTGCACTGAAAGGAATTATGGGCAAGATAAGGCGTGATGCCCTTTCCAGCTACCAGACACTCGGAGATATGTTACTCACTTTCAGACACGCCAAAAATATTTCAAATTACCGCAGAGAACTCGATATTCAGGAAGCAATTGCCAGTGTGAGTTATACGGCAGGACAAACATATTTTAAAAGAGAGATTTTTTCAAGTGCTCCACACAAAACACTTATTACAAGAATTACAGCCAGCAACCCGGGTTCTGTCTCATTTACGGTAAGATTGTCACGTCCGGGTAACAAGGCAGAAATTAAAGCTGCCGATGGAATAATAACAATGAAAGAACATGCTGGCGACGGAACAGGAGTGAAACTGTTCGCTGCACTTAAAGTAATTAACGAAGGAGGTAGTATTGTTTCTTCAGGCGACAGTATAAGCGTTGAAAAAGCTGATGCCGCAACAGTAATACTTGCAGCTTCTACTGATTACTTTAGGAACGATCCTGAGGTTATTGTCAACGATAGAATACTTACAGCTGAAAAAACCCCATATAACGAGATCAAAAATGAACATATCAGGGATTATAGTTCGCTTTTTAAAAGGGTTGAAATAGAGCTTGGTTCAAGCGACGGGAGATACTTCACAACCGATGCCCGTATTACTGCTATGCAAAACGGATATACCGACACTGATCTGATTGAGTTGTATTATCAGTTTGGCCGTTATCTGTTAATTAGCAGTTCACGGCCGGGCGGGCTGCCTGCAAACCTTCAGGGAATATGGGCTGATGGACTCAGACCACCCTGGAGTGCTGATTACCATATAAACGTAAACATCCAGATGAATTACTGGCCTGCCGAAATTACAAACCTGGCTGAACTCCATGAACCATTCATTGACTTTATTAATGCCATGGTCCCCAATGCAAGACGAACTGCCAAAGAAGTATATGGATTAAAAGGTATAGTGGCGCATTATACAACCGATGTGTGGCACTATACAGAACCATTCGGGGCAATCCAGTACGGTATGTGGCCGATGGGAATTGCATGGGCATGCCGGCATCTCTGGGAGCACTTTGAATTCGGAGGTGACATGGAGTATCTGAGACTAAAAGCATATCCTGTCATGAAAGAGGCAGCAGAATTCTGCATAGGATGGCTTGTCAAAGATCCACTTACTGGCTACCTGGTGTCAGGCCCATCAATATCCCCTGAGAACAGCTTCATAATACCGGGCAACGGAGGAAGAGCAAGCATGGTTATGGGTCCGACAATGGACCATATGATTATCAGTGATCTCCTCCAGAACACAATCAAAGCTTCTATTCTGCTCGATGACGATATCTGGTTCAGGAGAAAAATGCAACAGACTCTGGAAAAACTGGCACCGGTGAGAATCAGTTCTGACGGTCGTATAATGGAATGGCCAGAGGAATTTCCAGAGGCTGAACCCGGACACAGGCATATGTCACACCTTTACGGCCTTCATCCAGGAAACCAGATAACCAGCCAGAATACTCCTGAACTATTTGAAGCCGCAAGAAGAACTATCGAATACAGGCTTGCTAACGGAGGAGGCCATACAGGCTGGAGCAGAGCATGGATAATTAATTTCTATGCACGTCTCAAAGACGGAGAAAAAGCTTATGAAAATGTTCTGGCTCTTCTTACAAAATCAACACTAAACAATCTTCTCGATAATCATCCGCCATTTCAGATCGATGGAAACTTTGGAGGAACCGCAGGAATAACAGAAATGCTGCTTCAAAGTCATGCCGGTGGAATTGAGCTTCTGCCTGCCCTGCCTGCCGCATGGGAAACCGGGTTTGTTCATGGACTGATGGCAAGAGGAGGTTTCGAGGTCAACATCGACTGGGAAAACGGGAAACTAAAACAGGCAGTTATTATTTCTAAACTCGGAAACCCTTTAAAAGTCTCATATAAAGGCAAAACCACAGAACTGAAACAAACAGTAAAAAACCAATCCTATATTATAACGGAACAACAAACAGAATTACTGATCAAATAACCTTTATGCACGAAAAGTTCAGATTCAGAAACAGTGATGAGCTTCTTCAGAAAGCATGCCAGCTCTCCCTGAAACTACCATTCAGTGATGATATAAGCCCTTTGTTTTGTCCGGTCAATATCGGTGAAAGAATCATCAGTAACCGGCTTGTAGTCCAGCCTATGGAGGGTTATGACTCTGAGCCAGATGGGTCCCCCTCAGACCTTACAACCAGAAGATATTTGAGATACGCAGCAGGAGGAAGCGGAATAATATGGTTTGAAGCTATTGCCGTTACACCTGAAGGACGCTCCAATCCCCGTCAATTGATGATTAATACAAAAAATTGTGAGAGGTACAAGAAACTTGTAGAAAATATCAGGTTGAAATCTCCATTAAATGCCCGGCCTTTTATTGTTGCCCAGTTAACTCATTCAGGCCGGTACAGCAAGCCTGAAGGACAGCCAATGCCTTTGGTTCCATGCAACCATCCGATGCTCGACAGAGGTAACGAAAAAATACTTTCTGATGATGATCTTGTAAGGATACAGGATTATTTTATTTCATCAGCAAAACTGGCACATGAAGCAGGTTTCGACGCGGTTGATATCAAAGCCTGTCATGGCTATCTTATTCATGAACTACTTTTTTCATTCAGAAGGGAAAACAGTATTTACGGTGGACCAGAACCTGTTAAAAGATTCCGGTTTCTGCTTGAAACAATTGACCGCGTAAAGGAGGTGGTACCTGACATAATGGTTACTACCCGCCTCAATATCAGCGATATCTATCCTGGTGGATTCTCCACTACTCCCGATGGGAAAAATTATGACCTTGGAGAAGCATTAATGCTCATCGGGGAACTTGAAAAAAGGGGATTAAAGATTTTGAATACAACCATGGGGAGCCCATATTTCAATCCTCATGTCGTCAGGCCTTATGATAATCCTCTACCCGGAGCTTCAAAGCCCATAGAACATCCTTTACAGGGAGTGGTCAGAATGATTGAAGGTACTTCAGTTGTACAGCATGCATTTCCCGGGCTAATGGTTGTAGGTTCGGCCTATTCATGGCTCAGGCAATTCGCCCTGAATACAGGTGCTGCAGTAATTAAATCAGGAGGCGCGACTTTTATAGGCTTCGGACGAAACTCATTTGCTTATCCAGAAATGCCTCGGGAAACAATGACAAAAGGCTTTCCGGAACCTTCTAAATTCTGCATTACCTGTTCGGGATGCTCAAGACTTATGAAAAATTTCAGGCCAACAGGATGTGTTATTCACGATAGGGAAATATACGGTAACGAACTGAAAAAACTTATTGATGATGGAAAGAAAAATAGTTGACTTTGAAGGCTTCCGACTCGGCTGTTACAGTATTAATACACTGATCATAGGAAGTGGGGCTGCAGCACTAAATGCAGCAATTCAGCTGCATATGGCAGGTCAGAAAGACATTTTCATCGTTACTGAAAAATGGGGTGCAGGAACAACCCGAAATGCGGGTTCTGACAAACAAACATATTATAAACTTTCTTTTACAGGTGATGAGCCCGACAGTGCAAGAATTATGGCTGAAGACCTTTTCAAAGGCAAATGCATGCATGGAGATATCGCACTTTGTGAAGCACAGGGATCTGTACAGTCATTCCTGAATCTTGTCAGGCTGGGTGTCCCATTCCCGCAAAACAGATATGGAGCCTGGGTGGGTTATAAAACCGACCACGACCCGAGGGCAAGAGGAACATCTGCCGGTCCGTACACTTCAAAACTAATGTTTGAAGCACTTTCTGGGGAGGTGAAAAAAAGAAAAATCAAAATACTCGACAATACCATAGTGGTTGCTTTGCTCACAAAATCAGGAAGAAATGTAAGAGAAGTTATAGGTGCCCTTGCCATCGATCTTAAAGCCGATAAACCTGAAAATGCATTTATTCTTTTTAATTCTGTCAATATTATTATGGCCACAGGTGGACCGGCAGGCATTTACAGGGATTCTGTTTATCCGCCTTCACAACATGGATCAACCGGCATAGCCCTTGAAGCCGGTGCAACAGCTCAGAATCTCACTGAATCACAGTTTGGTATCGCATCATTAAAATTCAAATGGAACCTTTCAGGCAGTTATCAGCAGGTAATTCCACGATATTTTTCGACCGATAAAAACGGAAATGACCCAAAAGAATTTCTGAATGAATTCTTTCCTGATCTGAGAACTCTCACCCGTGCTATTTTCCTTAAAGGATATCAATGGCCTTTTTCACCCGACCGGATTAAGAATTACGGTTCATCACTTATCGACCTTCTGGTCTACAGGGAAAGAACAGAAAAAAAACGCAGGGTGTTTCTCGACTATACCAGAAACCCTTCAGGTCCGGCAGGTGAAAAGTTCTTAACAAATATTCTTGACAACGATGTTTATAGTTACCTCGAGAAATCGAATGCTCTTAAAGAAACACCCTATAAAAGACTTCAGGCAATGAACCAGCCTGCAATTCAACTTTATCTCGATCATAATATTGACATAAGCAGGGAACCTCTGGAAATTGCAATTTGTGTCCAGCATAATAATGGCGGTCTTAAAGGAAATATCTGGTGGGAATCTGATCTTCTCCACTTATTTCCTGTAGGTGAAGTGAATGGTTCTCATGGAGTATACCGACCAGGAGGTTCAGCATTAAATTCGGGTCAGGTAGGCAGTTATCGAGCAGCATTATGGATATCAAAAAAATACAACTATGATCCTCCTCCATTTTTCGAATTCTTTGAATTGGCCTCTGCGCAGATCAAAGAGAAACTATCACTTGTGACAAAATGGATCTCTGAACAAAAACGGGCGATCTCTTTTGAAAAATTTTTCAAAGAAATAAGAATTCGAATGTCAGAAACTGCAGGTATAATCCGAAATCCTGGAAAAACAGGTAAAGCAGTTAAAGAGGCTTACGAAATGCTTGAAAATATAGACCACCAGATATATGCCAGCAGGGTCAAGGAAATTGCAGATGCATTCAGGCTGAGAGAGCATTGCCTGACTCACTATATTTATCTTTCAGCACTGAATAAATATCTGGAAGCTGGTGGAAGAAGCCGCGGATCGTTTATTGTTACTGATAATAAAGGAATCCTTCCCCATAGTAAACTTGAAAACCACTGGCGCTTCAATATTTGTAACTACGACCGTGACATTGAAAATAAAATTCTTGAAATTAAATATCTTAATAGAACCGTCAGAACAAGACTGGTCGAAGTCCGTCCCATACCTCAACAGGAATTATGGTTTGAGAAGGTCTGGAAGAAAAATCTTGAAGATAAAATGACAGAATGTTGAAATGATGCATCAAATTATTACCTTTACCAGTCAAAACCTGATAAACCTGATCTAATCCAAAAGCCTATGAATGGCAAACCTGTTGCTGTAATTACCGGTGCCAGCAGAGGTATAGGAAGAGCAATAACGCTTTCTATTGCTGCAGAAAAATACGACATAGTTGCAATAGCCAGATCCCTCGACAGTGAAGGGATGGAGACACTTGGCGTTGAAGTCGAAAAACTCGGAAGCGACTTTTTCCCCATAGGACTTGATATCTCATGCACCAGTTGCCATGTGGAAGTTGTAAGGAATATACTTGACAGGTATGGAAGAATCGACCTGCTGGTGAATAATGCCGGGGTTGCTCCTTTGCAAAGAAATGATTTACTTGAACTTACAGAAGAAAGCTACGACAGGGTTATGAATATTAATCTTAAAGGGCCCCTTTTCTTTACCCAGAAAATAGCAAAGGAAATGATCTGGCTCAAATCAAAAATCCAGGATTATAAACCAAAAATAATTTTCATAACATCTATTTCAGCAACTATAGCTTCAACTAACAGGGGAGAATATTGCATTTCAAAAGCAGGTTTAAGCATGGTGGCACAGCTGTTTGCAGAAAGACTCACCGGTGAAGGCATACTTGTATACGAAGTCAGACCAGGAATAATTGAAACCAATATGACCGCCAGAGTAAAAGAAAAATATGACAAAATAATTGAAGAAGGAATTGTACGTCAAAAAAGATGGGGGTTGCCAGCTGATGTTGCCAGGGCTGTCGCTTCCCTCGCCCGGGGCGACTGGGATTTTTCATCAGGTGCCATATTCGAAGTAAGCGGAAGCCTAAATATTAGAAGTATTTAATAATCAAGACCAATATCATTACTTCAAAGTTGAATCTTCTAACCTGGCATTCCTAATCAACCTGAATACAGAGATTATCTTAATCCTTCAGATCAACTCCTGCAAAATCCTGATTACATAGTTCATATCCCTGAGTATTAATTGCTGATAAACATTCAATTGAACAATTACCCTGTTTCTCTGTTTATATTTTAAAATCTTAATCAATATAAAAATGAGAATTAAAATTTTAATAATACTTATTATGACAGCTACAACATTATACAGTCAGAAAAAATTAAATGCTGATCTAAAAAATACAAAACTTGAATGGCTTGGGGAAAAAGTTCTCGGTAAACACCCGGGCACTATAATGCTACAATCAGGTTGGCTCATATGGGAAAATAACCGGATTACATCCGGGGAATTTATTATTGATATGAGAACCATTAAAAGCGATGAAGGCCTGACACGACTCGAGGAACATCTTAAATCAGATGATTTCTTCTCAGTTGAAAAATTTCCTGTGTCGAAACTTACTATTACTGGAAGTGATGATTTCAGCAAAGGAACCGCAACAGTGCGGGGAACCCTTACAATTAAAGGAATAACAAATCCAGTCGAATTCACTGCAACACGCAAGGAAAAGGAAGATGGCACATGGTTTTATGCAAACACTACTATCGACCGCACCCAATATAATGTCAGGTACGGGTCAGGAAAATTTTTTGATAACCTGGGGGACAAGGTCATATATGATAATTTCAAAGTGAGTGTCAACCTTCTTGTGAAATGACTATCTGAAATGATTATCTCATTTAAAATTATTTTTCAGCAAGTACTTCCTTAAAAAGTCTATAAGTTAGCTCAACGGTATTATTCGGGTCAAGAATATTCCTGACTTTGTCCAAGGATTTCTGACCCATTATCTTCAGTTTATCTCTGTTTTCAAAAAACCATAGAATTTTCTCTGCTATAGCGGCAGGCGATTTAACCGGTACTATAAAGCCATTTACTCCATTATCGACAAGGTCATTTGTACCGCCGCTGTCGGTAACTATAACCGGCTTTCTGAGGCACATGGCTTCAATGATTGAACGGCCCAGCCCTTCAGTAATGGATGGCTGTATGTAAAGATCACACAGGTCGGTATAAGGGAAAACATCCCTGGTAAAACCAAACACCCTGAAATTGTCCCTGTATGATGACTTTCTAACAAGTTTCATAAGCCCCGGGGCGTCCATTCCTTTACCTATCAATACAAAGTAAACCGGCAGATTTAAGGGAAGATAATCTGCCGACTTAATAAGATACGGAATCCCTTTTATCCTTCTTACATTCGCAATACAGCATATAATAAGGCTATCATCGGGAATGGACAGATCTGCCCTGGCCAATTTCCTTGTTACATTTATCCATTCAGGATTATAACCTTTATAAATCACCACACATTTATCCCTGAAACTTTCCCCCCTCTGCCTCACAAAATGCTCCTTAACAGCATTGCTCAGACATACCATCCTGTCAATCCGCCTGTTAAGAAATGAGAGATATGCTGTAGGATCATGCCAATGAACATTCAAAGACCCGATGTATCCAACAATTTTAACCTTCAGGTTACGTACTGCCAGCAAACAATTTGTGAGAGCTTTGCCATAAGTTATATACAGAATTTCATACCTGCCCTGAATTATTATTCTTCTTAGTTCTTTTACAACCCTCAGATCAATCTTTCTTATAATTGGAAGATAAATAACCTTTAGTCCTGAATCTTCCAGTTCATGTGTTTTAGGGGTAGGCCAATGCGATATGATGGTTAGTTCCGCACCCTTTTCAGCAAGCCCTTTATAAAGGTGCCTTTCAGGTAGTGTAATTGAATAACCACCACTTAAATCGGATATAACCAGAATCTTCATTGCAACGAATACTCATTTTTCCTGCCCAAAGCTGCATAATATGCTATGATAATAAAGCATATAAAGGGTATGAAATATGAAAAATTTATACTACCTGTAAGATCTGACAATTTACCCTGCAGAAATGTTATCACTGCTCCACCAAGTATTGCCATTATCAGACCTGAACCTCCTATTTTTGTATCATCTCCCAGACCCCTTACTGCCTGGCCAAAGATTGTCGGAAACATAAGAGACATAAACCCTGAAATCATTACCAGGGCAATTACTCCTGTCATTCCACCTGCAAAAATTACGATTAATGTACATAACATAGCCATCATCGCTGCAAATAATAAAAGCGACGAAGGCTTAAAAAATTTCATAAGCCCGGTGAAAATAAATCTGGAAGCTCCAAACAGTACTAGTGAAGCTATATAATATGTCGCTGCTGCCTGTTC
>JBASIK010000190.1:0-19225 GCA_049654745.1 Bacteroidales bacterium | reverse complement strand
GAATGGTGTGGCCCATGCAGAAGAATAGCCCCTTTCATTGAAGAAATTTCAAAAGAATATGAAGGCAAAGTTGTTGTGGCTAAATGCAATGTGGATAATAATCCGAAAGTAGTAAAAGAAATGAATGTAAGAAACATCCCTGCAGTTTTTTACTTCAAGAACGGCAAAGAAGTTGACCGTCAAATCGGTGCCGTGGCAAAAAAAATTTTTACAGATAAACTTGAAAAGCTTTTGTAGCTTTAAATACTCCTTCAGGGAATGTGCTACAGATAATCGTAAAAACTGATGAGAGTTTGTGTTTTTGCTGCTTCGAGCAACAGGGTAGATGAGAGGTATTATGAAGCTGCCGGAGAGCTTGGCCGAATGCTGGCTGCTTCAGAAATGGAGGTTGTTTTCGGCGGTGGGGGTATCGGACTTATGGGTCGACTGGCAGATGCCGTTCTTAACAACAATGGAAAAATAACAGGTGTTATACCCCGTTTCATGCAGGATGAAGGCTGGGGCCACAGCAGTGTAAAGGAAATGATTGTTACAGAAAGTATGCCGCAACGCAAACAGCTGATGATGCAAATGGCAGATGCAATTGTGGCACTTCCCGGCGGTATAGGAACTCTCGAAGAACTTGCTGAAGCAATCACACTCAAACAACTGGGTCTATTCAAAGGTCCAATAGTCATTTTGAACACTCTAAATTTTTACGATCAATTCCTTAATTTTCTCGAGGAGATGGTTCGGAAAAATTTTATGAGAAAAGAACATGGGGAGATCTGGGATGTAGTAAACTACCCGTCTGAAGTGATAGATTCTATAAGAAATTATAAAGGATGGTATGATAACCCCCGTAGTTTCGCAAAAATTGATTAAGGTACAACCCTCATACCTATAAATAATATATCGTCCACCTGGGGTAAATCTCCTTTCCAGTCCATTATTTCCTTTTCAAGCCTTGCCTTCTGTTCATTAACCGGGAGATTATATATTTCCGAAATCAGCCTTTTGATATTGCCCACCTTGAATTTCTTGTTTTCAGCCTGCCCGAACTGATCAGCATAACCATCGGAACACATGTAGACCATATCGCCCGGTTGTATATCAACATTCACGTTCGTAAATTTCTTTTTCTGTTCAATTGTTACCATGCCAATCGGGAACCTATCACCTTTGTAAACTATAACCTCCCCATTGCGGACAAGATAGAGCGGGTTATATGCACCGGCAAACTCAAGAGTGAATTTTTTCCTGTTGTAAGCTATTAGTGCCAGATCCATGCCATCTGTAATCCCTTTTTCATGGCTCTGTATGATTGACTTGCTTACCTCAATATTCAGCTGGTCGAGTATTGCTGACGGGCGTATAAGTCCATATTCCCTTACAACCTTGTTGAGAGAGTTATGCCCGATAATTGACATGAAAGCACCTGGCACACCATGACCCGTACAATCGACAGCAGCAATAAGCCTCACATCACCTGTATCATACATCCAGTAGAAATCACCACTTACAATATCCTTGGGAAGGAACAGTACAAATGTCTCCTCAAAAATATCTTCCCTCGGGAGCATGGCTCTCTGTATCCTTTCAGCATATCTGATACTTGCTGTAATATCACGGTTCTTTTCTTCAATAATTTCATTTTTCTGCACAAGTTCAGCCGTTCTTTCAGCAACTTTGGCTTCAAGTATTCTCTTCTCCCTTATCAGGTTGCGCTCTCTGATTTTAACATAGAAAATCACGGCTATTACCGACAGAATTATTACTGAGATAATAAATAGTGGCGATTGATAGAAAGGTGGTTTTACAATAAAAGAGAATTCAGCTGGTGGGTCGCTCCAGTATCCGGAACTGTTTATAGCTTTTACTTTGAATTTATAATGTCCGGGTGGCAGAACCGAATTGAAAGAAGTGCTGCTGGTTGCTGGCCGCCAGTCCGGGTCGGCCCCTTCAAGCATTACACTGTATCTGACTGATTTGGGATCGAAGAGGCTGATACTGTAATAGGAAAAACTGACCGATTTCTCCCTGTAACTGAGCTTCATTCCGGCTTTCATTTCCCTGGACTTATTGTTGACTTCCATGCCCGATATGTATACTGCCGGAGGTGTGCCGGGAGGTGGTAATTTAACAGGGTTAAGCATTGTAACTCCGTTTGCCGTTCCAAACCACAGATTCCCCTCAGTGTCCCTGAATGAGGCATTCCTTAATGCTTCAATTCCCGTGAAACCACTGTACTTTGTAAAAGAAGAAATAACTCCAGTTTCAAGATCAAGCCTGTTAAGACCCAGATTGGATCCAATATATAGACCCTTGCCACCGTCAGAAAGTAAAAACTTTATGTTATTTGAAAGCAAGCCGTCATTTTCTGTTAATGTCTTCTCCACTTTTTCATCTTTCAGTGAAATAAGACCATTAACAGTTCCAATCCATATTGTTCCGTCGGGCGTTTCCCCAATTGTTTGTGGAATAATACCTTCCCCGATATCTACGACTGTAAATTTTTCAGCACCTGGCAAAAGCTTCGACAGTCCACTCTTCATTTCCGACCCTGCCCATATAACTCCTTTGCTGTCGCAAAAGAGAGATGTGATAATATTTCCTGCCAGACCTTTAATCTGGGTAAACACATAACCTTCGGAGGTTGAAGGATTCCACCTTGCCAGACCATCATTTGTTCCTATCCAGAGATTTTTGTTTTTATCAATTACCATGCCCGTAACAATGCGGTCGGGTGGCAGCATCCTGTTGAGGTCGGTATCGAATATAAACCTCCCCTGCTTGAGATCAAACCTGTAAACACCATTACCGTAAGTACCAATCCACATCCTGCCTAAATCCGGAATAATAAACCTGATATTATTCCCTATCATTACTGTTTTTTCATTGTAAATCTGTATCTTATCTTTGCCCTTCTTTAGAGGGTCAAAAACAGATATTCCGTTATTGGTACCAAACCAGTATCTGCCCGTTTCATCGCATGAGATAGCCCATACATTGTTATCAGGAAGAATATCTGGTGTATTGTATGTAATAAAATGATCCCCCTTGTAAATACTCAGTCCTTCATAATGGTCGGCAATAAGAATATTCTTTTCCCTGTCCTCGAAAATTGAATGAATATTCAGAGCATTGAGCCCGTTACCTTTATTATATATTGTGGTCTTATCTCCTGTAAAAACCGTAATGCCTCCACCCCATGTTCCTACCCAGATATTACCCCTGTAATCTTCGGCAAAGCATGAAATAAACATTCTGGAAAGTCCGTTCAGGATATCAAATATCTTCATCTCTCCCGTAACGGCATCCTGCCTGTAAAGTCCGCCATTATGGAGTCCATACCAGTAATTGCCTTTTGAATCCTGAAACATCGCCACCACGTTGAAATAAGTTGTCAATCCTTTAGGAGAATATGTAAGAAAGGTGTCCTGTTCAGCATTATATTTTTTTATAAATGCATCGGTGATACAGAAAAGGTTGTTATTTCTATCAATATAAATGCTGAAAACCTGATCACTCAAACCTTCTCTTCCAGCATAATGTTTTCCATGCAATACAGTATCTGCTTCTTCTGGAAATCTTATTCTGTACGCTCCGCTTGCCGAAGTCGCAAACCATAACCATGAGCCTGTCTGGGTTACTCCTGTAATATCTCCGCTCACTGAAGAAGAATCAATTCGTGCAATTCTAAACCTGCTCCCGTCATAAAAACTTATCCCTCCGTTCAGGTGGCCAAACCAGATTCTTCCGGTTGTATCCTGAAATATACTTCTTACTCCTCCGGCAGCAAGACCCTGAGCACTTCCGAAGTTTTCGAACCTGTTCCCGTCAAATCTGGAAACGCCACTTTCTGTTCCAAGCCAGATGAAATCAGTTCTGTCCTGAATAATGGTATAAACCTTTGAAGACCCCAGTCCCTGCTCAACTCCGTATTTTTCAAAATAAACAACCTGGGCATATGACTGCAGTAAACAGGTCACAAATACCAGAGCCATCAGAAATAATCTGATGGCCTGTTTTGCTGAGATCATTGATAAATACCTCATTTATTATTATTTCGCAATAAAGAAGAATGTACCGTCCTCATCCCTGAGTCCGGTTATCTTTCCGAACTTTGGCTTCTGCTGGTTATTGTTTACTACGGCATTTGTAACATTTATAACAACTTCCTCAATCGGTATGCATGCCTTGGGGTTGTTTGCAAGAGTATTTGCAAAGGTTCTCGTAAACTGTGAATCGTCAACTGCAAGCTCATATCCTGCTGAAGAAAACACCTGTGATGATTTCAACTGTGTTGCGGTATAATCATCACAACTTCTGATTTTAATGTCGGAACGCATTGCCTGGTAAAAGCTTGGCCCTGATTCGCAGGCATCTGTAACCACAAGCAAATGAGTAAGATAGTTAACGTAAGTCTCCATTGCAGCCCGCAATGTGTTCAGGCTGAAATATGTAAACTCGTCATCTCTTCTTGCGTCAACAGGTATCCAGTATCCGACATCATTAATAAATTTACCATGTCCGGCATACCATATAAGAAGTGACTTTACCTGATTGCCCTTTATCTGATCCCTCAGTTCGATTGAAAAGAATCTCTCCATATCGGCTTTTGTCATATCTCTCTTGTGAATTATCTGATGAATCTGATATTTTGAAAGAGCTCTTGTCATCATGTTAATGTCTTTTACCGGGCCGTCAAGAGGTGCAAAAGATGTATATTTTGAATTCTCAATGAAAACAACCCATGTTTTGCCCATCGGATTAGAAGCTGATAGCTCTGCCCCTTCCCTGTTAAGCCTGAATTCTTTCTCCTGTACGTTCCCGTAAATATCTTCAGCTATGACAGTTATTTTGTTTTTGTTCAGAATATCTATTGTGGCAGTAAAAGTTGGATTAAGTTCATTTACAGCATAAGCAGCCGTAATACCTTCTATGAAAATCGATTTTATTTTACTTTCATCGGTAATTTTTCCTTCTATAGCTAGCCTCGGTGAATTGGTGTCAAGATAAATCTGGTCATCCTCAGAAGCGTATGGTGCAATAATTGAAATTTTAGGTGGATTGATTTCTGTCCTTCTCAAATTCAGTTCAATCACCTTTTCATTATTGTATTCATCCCGGGCAAGCACAGTTATTCTGTCAACATCTCTCACATCAACTGTTGCAATAAATTCGGCCTCATTGTTTTTCTTTTCACCTGTCAGAACTTTCTGATTGTTTATTAAAAGTTCATCTATCTTGCTTTTATCCCTTATTTTACCTGTTACAGTTATGGATGTTGCATTGCCTTTTATTTCCATTATATTACCGGAAGATACAACAGGTGAAGTAATTTCTATCTCAGGAGGCACCTGTTCCCTGTTTAGCTCATAGAGCATATCCTGCGTCTCTTTCAGAAGTTTCCTTGCCCTTACATCGAACTCTGAAAGAGTTGTAATTTTGTTATAATCTTCTATTGCCTTTTCAAAATTCATCATCTCCTGGTACGATTTTGCCCTGGCAAAATAAGCTTCGGGATCGTCGGGCCTCATTGCTATATATTTGGAGAAATCGGCAATGGCATTCATGTGCTGATTGAACTCCTGATAATAACGGCCTCTTATCATATAATACTCAGGGTTGTTGGGATCCAGAAGAATTGTCTTTGAAATATCATTTATAGCATTTGGATAATCAAGATTGGCTTTATAAATCCTGCTTCTTACGACATAACCCCGGGCATCCTGTGGAGCAGCAGCAATTAATTCATTTACCTGATTAAGAGCATCTGCTCGTTTGTTGCTTCTCAAATAAAGATCTGCAAGTTCAAGGCGGGGCTCAATAAATCCCCTGTCCTTTGCAATTGCCTTTTCAAGTTCACGCTGAGCCATTGCATCATTATTCAGCTTCACATAAACCTTCCCTCGCAAATAATAATTATACGCCGTCTCTTTAATAGTTAATGCTGTATCGGCTGCTTTAAGTGCCTGGTCATACTTCTCAAGACCTATGAGTGCCAGTACTTTTTCCGGATAAACCTCCCTGTTGAGTTTCTCAATTGCTTTTGCCCTGTTGAGATAAACCAGAGCTTCGTCATATTTACCAAGTTTATTGCATACCCTTCCCATACCAACCAGTGAAGGAACATTTTTGGGCTTGAATATCAGGGATTTCTCATAGTCTGCATATGCCTCATTTAACTTTCCAGTGAGTTCATATACTGTAGCCCTTGAATAATAATAAGCAGCGTTGGTGGGTTCAGCTCCGATAGCATTGGTAAATTGAACTATAGCATCTTCGTACTTATTGCTCTTCATTAACTCGTTCCCAGCCTTATAGGCCTTCTTTCCACTCTGTGCAAATGAAACAGATGTTGCAATAAGTGCCAGTATCAAAGTATAAAATATTTTCCCCTTCATATCTCTTAATATATTTATGTTTCGAATTTCAATTTCTTTCAAAATTAAGAATTTAAACAGATTTTAACAACCCATTATAATTATAAATAATCATTACTTAAAACTTCAAGCACACCCGATTCAAAGAGTGTCTCTGAAATTACCCTTCCTCCTGCAACGGGTGCCTTAATTCCATTCCTGAAATATTTTCGTCCCCTGAATATCCGTGCCTCATCCCACAATCCCTCTGATATAAAATGCTGAATAACCTTTGCGCCCCCTTCGATAAACAGAGACTGTATGCCTTTATCATAAAGGGTTTTACAAATCCTTAATGCGGCAGGCTCATTTTCTTCAAGAAATACAACTTCGGCACCATCGGGCTTAAATTCTCTGTTGCCGGTAAAAACAATTATTCCGCCATCTGCCCTTTTACCAGAAAAGTAACTGCCAATATTTCCCGATCTGCTCAATATAATCTTTACTGGATCTTTACCTTTCCAGTATCTTACATTCAGGCGTGGATTATCTTTCCTGATTGTTTCCCCGCCCACCAGGATAGCTTCTTCCGAGGCTCTCCATTTGTGAACCAGAACTCTCTCAGCCATTCCGGTAATCCAGTAAGGCCCGGCAGGTGAACCTTCGGGCCTTTCAATATCTATGAATCCATCAGCACTCTCTGCCCATTTTAACGTAATATATGGTCTCTTTCGTTCATGATATGTAAAAAATCTTCTGTTAACCCACCGGCATTCATTTTCTATCACGCCTACTTTAACCTCCTTTCCTGCTTCCCGCAGTATGGCAACACCCCTGCCTGAAACTTTAGTGCTGGTGTCAATTGTACCTACCACAACCCGTGGAATACCGGAAGAAATAATCAAATCGGTACACGGAGGCGTCTTCCCGTAATGACAGCATGGCTCAAGCGATACATACAAAGTCGACTCAGGTAAAAGCTCCCGCTTTTTTACCGCATTAATTGCAACCACTTCGGCATGAGGACCACCAGCATAAACATGATAACCCTCCCCCAGAATAACGTCATCATGTACAACAACCGCACCCACCATGGGATTAGGATATGTCAGCCCTTCTGCATTAAGAGCCAGTTCAATACACCTCTGCATGTATTTATGATCAGCTTCTGCCAACATAAGGCCTAAAATAGTAAATTTGAACTATGAATGATAATTTCAGAACAATTAAAGATTTCCGTCATTACCTCCATACAAGGTTGCATCATCTCTACCCTGCCAGTGAGATAAATTCAATTGCCGACCTTATTATCATGACACTTTTCAATCTCAACAGGTTGCAGCAGATGATGAAACCAGAATATGAAATTTCACCCACCCACCGAAGAGAGCTCCTGGAAATATGCAATAATCTTGAAAAGGGAATGCCGGTACAATATGTACTGGGAGAAACTTTTTTTTACAATTGCAGGATAAAAGTCAATCCCGCTACCTTAATCCCCCGTCAGGAAACTGAAGAGCTGGTTGATCTGATTCTCAAAGAAAACCCTGGTTTTAAAGGGAAAATAATTGACATAGGTACAGGCCCTGGTACAATTGCAATTGCCCTGGCAAAACACCTACCTTATGCTTCCATAACAGCTATCGATATCTCGGATAAAGCTCTCGAGACAGCCCGTGAAAATGCAAAACTCAATAATGTGAAGGTAAACTTTTTCAAAGCTGATATTTTGAAAGCCGGACCTGAATACTTTCCCGAAAAATTCAATATTCTTGTCAGTAATCCACCCTATGTGCCAGAATCGGAAAAGAAAAATTTACACATCAATGTTAGAGAATTTGAACCAGAAACAGCACTTTTCGTTCCCGACGATAACCCTCTTATTTACTACAGAGCCATACTTGAAAAGAAAAATTTTCTTCTTGCCCCGGAAGGAAAAATCTATTTCGAAATGCATGAAAAAATGGGGAAAGCTCTTAATACACTCTTGATTTCATATGGAATCAAAGAAACCAGAATTATCAAGGACCTGAACGGAAAAGAGAGATTTATAACCGGTAAATGAGATAAAAAAATACAACCAGAAAATGTCTGAAAACATAAGATACAACGAAGCACTTAAAAAAGCCATGAAGCTTTGTGCTGACAGGGAATTTTGCAGAAGTGAGATTGAGAGCAGGCTTGAAAAATGGGGAATTCAGCCTGCCGAACGTGAAAAAATACTAAAAGCACTGCAAAAAGATAAGTTCATCGACGAAATAAGGTTCTCAACGGCTTACGCAAGGGATAAATTCAAACATAACCGGTGGGGCAAGGTCAAGATTGCTATGATGCTAAAATCAAAGGGTATTGATGAGGATACAATTCAGCAGGCTGTTGGCTCAATTGATGAAGAGGAATACATAAATACTCTAAGAAAGCTTATAAAAACACACAGAAAATCGGTGAGGGCAAAAAACTCCTTTGAACTCCGGGGCAAGCTTGCAAGGTTTGCTATCTCTAGAGGTTTTGAGCCTGATATAATATATCAGATTCTTGAAGAAGAGGAATAAAATCAGGCCTGTATAAGTGATGAAAAAATATAAGCCAGAAACGGATAAAAGGCAATAAGAAACAATATAATTGTGCCGGTAATATCATAAATAACAAGCTGTTTCCTGTATTCTGCTTCTTTAAGGTATAAAACCGAAAATACAACTCTCATCAGCAGCTGTGCCAGAAAAAAAAGAAAAACACGAAAACCGTAAGGATTCCAGCTGTGTGCTTCAACTATTTTGCCCCTTATTATCAGTGAAAAGCTGTGTGAAAGTCCGCACGAGACACAGGGTTTGCCAGTAATCTTTTCATGTATACACGTCACAGGGTAATTATTTTTCTGCGGAGAAAAAACAGCAGAATACAGAAATACAATAGCTATAATAAATGCCAGAACTAAATTAATCGTTATGTACGATTTGGTTCTGAATGCTTCAGCGAGCTTTCTTATTAAGGTCATTTTCCAGGCAGGGTGTCACTTTTTTCCTTTTCGCCTTTCTCAAGTACTTCAAGTTGTTCTATCAGTTTGTCTTTTTTGGCTGTACCGGTGGCATTAATCTCTATTTTTTCATCGCCACTTTCAATTTTAATATTTATTTTGGCATCCTCAAGGTCTTTCAATACATCCTTTGAAATATCTTCTTTCACCTCCTCCAACGCCTTCCTGATGTCTGAAGGAACCAGCCTGTCAGCATTACGTCCCAGGTTTCTGGCAATAAACAGCTGTGAGGTTGAAATAAGAATTGCCACTATACCGATAACCAGTGCACCAATAATTAAACCCTGTGGTGCCCTGTCTCTTGAAGCCTGCGAAAGAGCTACTGCGGCAAGCACTATTGTTACGATGCCCGGAACAATAGCAAGTACCCCTATACATGGTATAACTGCAAGTACAAATGTGATAACACCTGTAATCAGTGCAGCTGTACCAAGTGCCGATCCCGAACTGCTTCTTTTTTCTTCCATTTTACTTATTTTTTAAATTTTACTCTTTTAATGTCAGAATATTCAGCATATCCTGTTCTAAAGACGTCGAAGGATTTTCAATGATGCGTCCTGCCTCAATATTTTTTACATAAAAAATAAATGTTGGCACTCGCTGAATATTAAGAGCCTCATAATTTTCAACCGGAGTATACTTTGTATTATCCACACCTAAAAACTTCACTCTGTCTATGGGAAAGTTAATTGCCGTCAGAATTTTTATAAAACGAGGCACTTCCCTGCGGCTGTCAGGGCACCATGTTCCCATCACAACAAGTATTGAAACATCATTCCTGTCAAGATCCAGAAGTTTTCTGACAACTTCTTCATTGTATTGATAATTGTCATATCCCGGTACAAACCATGTTGAGTGTGGCTGGCGATTTAACCTCTCAGGTGAAAAATAGCCAAGAATCCATGTCTCGGGCTTTGAAAAATCTATCTTCTCCTGCTGTTGCGAATTATTGGGTAAAGCTGTCTGCTTTTTCTCTGTGACTGGTTCTGGAAGTCCAGCAGAAGATGAAACTTTGCCGGTTCTGCATCCTGAAACTGCTAAAACTATTGCCAATAGAAAGAGAATAAGTTTTTTCATATGCACTTATAAAACAAGCCTAAGTTATGTTAATTATGAAATAAACACAAGTTTTTTGATTCTCAGGGGGGAATTTATTCTACCCTTTGAAGTAATATTTCCATAATCTGTTTTGCTGCTCCTGCCACAGAGGTTCCGGGGCCAAAGATAGCAGCCACACCTGCATCGTAGAGAAACTGATAATCCTGAGGTGGGATAATCCCTCCTGCAACTACAAGGATATCATCCCGTTCCAGTTTTCTGAGTTCTTCAATTAGTTGTGGTATAAGAGTTTTATGACCTCCGGCAAGGCTCGACACACCGATTACATGGACATCATTTTCCACAGCCTGGCGTGCTGTTTCTGAGGGGGTCTGGAACAATGGCCCTATATCCACATCAAAACCTATGTCGGCATATCCTGTAGCCACCACCTTCGCACCACGGTCGTGGCCATCCTGGCCCATTTTTGCAATCATTATTCTTGGCTGCCTGCCTTCTTTTGAGGCAAAGAGAGTCACCAGCCTGCGGGCTTCCTCCAGCTCCGCATCATTTTTAAACTCTGATGAGTAAATTCCTGAAATTGAACGTGTCACGGCTTTATATCTCCCTGCTACTTTTTCGAGTGCATATGAAATTTCTCCGAGTGTTGCACGACAGGCCGCAGCTTTTACCGAAAGTTCAAGAAGATTACCCTTACCTGTCCTGGCACATTCCGTAAGGGCATCAAGTGCTGCCTGACATGCTTTTTCATCTCTCTGCGACCGCACCAGAGCAAGTCTTTTTATCTGGGCTTCGCGAACAGCACTGTTGTCAACCTCCAGAATATCAAGAGGTTCTTCCTTTTCCAGCCTGTACTTGTTTGTACCTATAATCGTCTGCAAACCTGAGTCAATCCTTGCCTGTGTTTTTGCTGCAGCTTCCTCAATTCTCATCTTTGGCAGACCCGATTCTATTGCTTTTGCCATTCCCCCCAAACTCTCAACCTCCTGTATGTGACCCCAGGCCCTGCGGGCTATCGAATCAGTCAAATATTCAACATAATACGATCCAGCCCATGGATCAATCTGCCTGCAAACGCCTGTTTCATTCTGTATATACAACTGAGTATTGCGGGCTATCCTTGCAGAAAACTCCGTGGGCAGCGACAGAGCCTCATCGAGAGCATTGGTATGCAGGCTCTGCGTATGTCCAAAAACGGCCGCCATCGCTTCAATACATGTCCGGCCAACATTGTTGAAAGGATCCTGTTCAGTAAGACTCCAGCCCGACGTCTGACAGTGTGCCCTCAAAGCCATCGACTTCGGATTTTTCGGATTAAAGCTCTTTACGATCTTGGCCCAGAGCATCCTTGCTGCCCTCATCTTCGCAATTTCCATAAAATGATTCATCCCTGCGGCCCAGAAGAACGAAATCCTTGGTGCAAAAACGTCAATATCGAGGCCAGCGTTTATGCCTGTCCTCAGATATTCAAGCCCATCGGCAAGGGTATATGCCAGCTCAAGATCGCAGGTGGCCCCAGCTTCCTGCATGTGATAACCCGATACACTTATTGAATTGAACCTCGGCATCTTTTCAGCTGTATACCTGAAGATGTCAGCTATTATCCTCATCGAAAACTCAGGAGGATAGATATATGTATTCCTGACCATGAACTCCTTTAATATATCATTCTGGATAGTACCCGAAAGTTCTTCAAGTTTTGCACCCTGCTCAAGTGCCGTAACGATATAAAATGCCATAATCGGCAGTACGGCCCCGTTCATAGTCATAGATACCGAAATCTCCCGGAGAGGTATCTGATCAAAGAGTATCTTCATATCGAGCAACGAATCTACCGCTACACCTGCCTTACCTACATCTCCTGCAACCCTTTCATGATCCGAATCATATCCGCGGTGAGTGGCAAGGTCAAATGCTACAGAAAGTCCTTTCTGGCCTGCTGCAAGACAACGCCTGTAGAAAGCGTTAGATTCCTCGGCAGTGGAAAAACCTGCATACTGCCTGATAGTCCAGGGTACCATCGTATACATTCCGGCATAAGGTCCCCTGAGAAAAGGAGGTATCCCAGCTGCATAATCAAGATGCTCAAGGTCTTTGATATCCTCAGGTGTATAACAGCTCTTTACCGGAATCATTTCGGGCGTAAGCCATTCCTCACCTGATTTACCCTCATCTTTCCTGCGGGAAAAATGTTTGCTATTAGATAAAATCCTGTTTAAATCATCATATCTGAATTCAGGCCTCATCTTTAATCATTAATAAGTCCGGTGATACGATGGAACATCGAAAGTGTTTCAACAAGTCCCGAACGTATACTTATAAAATATTTAATTCCTTTCTGCTTTAATTCTTCCATGCATGGAGGGTTTCCTGCTACTACAAGAATAAACCTGTCACCTGTCTTTTCCTTCAGTTCAGGAGCAAGTTCGGCATATTCTTCATCAGAACTGCACAGAACAATTATATCTGCGCCGTCTTTCATCACGGCTTTAACACCCTCATCAATGTTTCTGAAAAGGGGATTATCAATTACCCTGTAACCTCCGCATGCAAAGAAATTTCCTGAGAACTGGGAACGTGCCATTGCCATGGCAAGATTACCGGTTGGAAGGAGAGCCACAACAGGTCTGTGCGATGCTCTTTCGGCAATAAGTCTCAGTTTTTCAATCTCTTCAGTTCCCCTGCCTGTCGGCAAAGGTTCAACTTCAAAACCTTCTCCAACACTCTTCCTGCTATAAATCTTTCCGATATCGAGATCATCAGGTGCTTTTTCGTCAAAAGCAGGATAATGTGTTGTACCAATAAATACCTCTTTACCTGCAGCCACATCTTTCAATCTCCTGCCTGCAACCTCCCTGACTCTTTTCTGGATAATGCCTTTCCTGAGTGATTTCAGGAATCCTCCATTTCTTTCGGTATCAACAAAGAGTTTCCAGGCATTTTCGGCAATAAGGTGCGTAAGAGTTTCGATATAGTATGCCCCTCCTGCAGGGTCTGATACTTTACTGAAATACGCCTCTTCCTTCAGAAGAAGCTGCTGGTTGCGGGCAATTCGCTCCGAGAACTCATCAGGCTTTCTGAAAATAATATCAAAAGGTTCAACTGTTAGTGAATCTGTTCCGCCGAGCACTGCGGCCATAGCTTCAGTTTGCGTGCGAAGCATGTTAACATACGGATCGTATATGGTCTTATTCCATCTACCTGTAACACAATGTATTCTCATCTTTGTAACATCCTCATTTTCAGTCTCATAAGCCCTTACTACCGCAGCCCACAACATACGTGCCGCACGGAGTTTTGCTATTTCAAAGAAATAATTTGAACCCAATCCAAAGCAAAACCTTATGCCTGAAGCTGCCCGTGCAGGCGGTATCCCTCTTTCAGTCAGGGCTGCCATATACTCATTCCCAATGGCAAGACCATATGCAAGTTCAGTTACTGTATCTGCACCTGCATTTGCAAAATGCGAAGCATGCACCTGAATTAATCTGAATGCCTTTAAATTGGTTGCCAGCCTGAATAGTTCTGCCAGGTAATCAAAACTTTCTTCTACTGATATACAAAGTTTTCCGTTAACCATAAGCCGACCAACCGGATCTGCCTCAAACGCACCTCTGAGATTCTCTGCCGGTATGTTCCTTTCACTCAGCAAACCGGAAACAATTTCGACAATTTCCTTCGCCCTTCCATCACAAATGAAATTAACCTCAGCCTTTTCCGGAGAGATTCCTTCTAAAAGCAGTTGGACGTTTTCCGGTGATACAGTTTCAGGGTCCTTGAGTCTGAACCCCAGTGATTCGACACCTTTATCCAGAAGTAAAAGGGCTTTTCTGTTTGCTTCCTTAAAATTGTCAACCTCAATATCCTGCCTGACCAGCCAACCGCTCCCTTCAGTATTTGATCCCCTAACCCATGGAAATTCACCAGGACCAGCTGCAAGATGCGGATAACCCTGAATATCCTCCCTGCGGTAAAACGGCATCACTTCAAAACCTTCAATAGTCTTCCAGACAAGTTTTTTATGGAAATCTGCACCTTTCAGGTCGGCAACTATTTTTTCCATCCATTCCGCTGAAGTCACGGGAGGAAATTCTTCAAACAGTTTTTCACGAACAGGCATAAAAGGTATAATAATGATTCAACAAACCAAGCAATTATAACTCAATAACTTTATGAATTATATCAGTTTTTATCCGGGGTTATCTCTTCCTTGCTGGCAAATTCCATAAGGTATGCTTTGATAAATCCGTCAATTTCACCATCGAGAACTGCCTGAACATTAGAGGTTTCATATCCGGTACGCAGGTCTTTTACCAGTTTATAAGGATGTAGCACATATGAGCGAATCTGCGAACCCCATTCTATCTTTTTTTTCTGACCTTCAAGTTTCGCTTTTTCCTCCTGCCTCTTTCTTAGTTCAAGCTCATACAGCTGCGATTTCAGCAACCGCAGGGCATTTTCCTTGTTGGTGAGCTGAGATCTTGACTCCTGGTTTTCAATTACTATACCGGTCGGAATGTGCCTGAGCCGCACAGCGGTTTCAACTTTGTTTACATTCTGCCCTCCCGCTCCGCTTGATCTGTAGGTCTCCCATACGATATCAGCAGGGTTGATCTCAATTTCAATATTGTCGTCAACAAGTGGTGTAACAAACACTGAAGCAAATGTCGTCTGGCGTTTTCCCTGTGCATTGAATGGTGAAATCCTTACAAGGCGGTGCACCCCGTTTTCGCTTTTCAGGAATCCGTAAGCCTTTTCTCCGTCAATCTCTATGGTGGCAGATTTAATTCCAGCTTCATCACCTGGAAGGAGATCATGCTGTTTGACTTTGTAGCCATTACGTTCTGCCCAGCGTGTATACATCCTGAGTAGCATTGCTGCCCAGTCGTTGCTTTCAGTGCCACCTGCACCTGAATTAATCTTCAGCACTGCACCCAGTTGATCTTCTTCCTTCCTGAGCATGTTCCTCAGTTCAAGATCCTCAATCAGCGATAAACATTCGCTGTACTGTTTATCTAGATCATCCTCCGGAGCCTCCCCTTCCCTGTAAAACTCATACAGCACAGCAAGGTCATCCAGAGCAGATGAGACCCTGTTTACTTCATTAACCCAGAATTTCAATGCTGATATTTTCTTGAGAACCTGCTCGGCTTTTTTTGGATCATTCCAGAAATCTGGCTTTCTCATTTCAGTCTCGAGCCTGCTTATCTCTCCCGACTTGCCTTCAATGTCAAAGATACCTCCTCAACGCATCCAGGCGTTCGTTCAAGTCCTTTATCTGTTCTGTTGTTACCATTCTCTCATAAATAATTGAGGTGCAAAGTTAATAATTTTCCATGTTTTTATTTCCTGCTGGCAGATTAGCCTGGAAAGGAATTTGTCCATTTACCTGTTTCCCACATGCTGGAAAGAATTGATGAAAAATAAAAAGAAAAGCTTTTAAGATAGCTCCATAGAGTGGAGTAAACTATCCGGACTGAGGTATAATTTTATTCAAATTCAATAAACCTTGAATCCTGAGAAGGTGCCGGTACCGGTTTGAGTCGACGTTCCAGTATTTATTACAAGTTTAACAACGTCTCCCTGGTTGAGTTTCATAGTAATTGAACGAGCCGGAACTTGTGTATTAGAAGCTATTTCAACTGCAAGATCTTCGTACCACGAAGAATTATAATAAATTGACAATTTTCGCGAACCACCTGATCCATCTGCAAAATAATATACATTGAAATTGTAAATACCTGTTGCCGGAGCCACAAATTCTCCGGTTGAACTATTGTAAGCATTCCCATCATTATAATCCATACTAGTTGGTATGAAAGTTACATCCGTTAAAGAAGAAGCAGTGGTTGAAACAAGCTTTTTCGCTCTGAATGCCACAATGCTTCCCAGTGTTACTGAACCCCCGTTGGTGAGTGAGAGGGTATTGGTTTGTGGGTCATAACTGAGCTGCTGGTTATCGGTATTATCGAGGTACCTTGCAAGGTTGATCCGGTTGGGCGATTGTTTTCCGGTAATTGTAAGTTCATCATTGTTCAGCACAAGGTCCTGCAATTCATTTGTGGGATCGGCGTCAGCATCATTTTTCAGTGATGAAAGGTCAACCTCTTCTGCAGAACCTGTTATGGAAAGTTTGCCTGTTAGTGGATTAAAACTCAGTTTCTGGTTATCGGTATTGTCGAGGTACTTTGAAAGGTTTATTGGTGTGGCACTGACATTTCCGGTTATCCTGAGAACGTTCTCTGCGTCTAGCACAAGATCCTGTATATGATTGGGCAGCAGCACTTTATTTCCTCCTGAAATTGACAATGTATCTCCTATTATTGTGAGTTGATGCGGGGTAACGAGAGATGACAGGTTTACGGTATTGCCTCCGCTTATTGAGAGATTTGTACCGTCAAATGAGAGTACCTGGTCGTCAGTTGCAGGGTCGCCCGGGTCGCCTTTTGGACCTGGCGGGCCGGGATCACCCTTAGGCCCCTGTGGCCCCGGGTCACCTTTTGGTCCCTGCGGGCCAGGCTCAAGTGACTTCCTGGCATAAAGAGCATATGGCACGGCCAGAAACTGGATAGTGCCCATATCCATAAAATCATTCTCGAACTTAACCTCAACCTTTAAATAATGATTCGCTTTCTCCCACTCAATATCACCAAGACTCGAAACCCTTCCTCCGGTATTAATCCCCTGGCCTATCACAAGGGAAAAGACTCCAAACCTTGATGTCCTCACTTTCGAATGAAGCTCCTGGTACTCAAGCGTACCAAGAGGATTACCTGAATATATGGAAAACTTTACATCTATATCCCTGTTATACAATTCCTTTCCATAACTATCGCGTGCAACTGCCTGATAATGAATACCCAGTGGAACTTCCTGGGATATTGCAACGGAACCCGATAGGATTGCAAGAAAAAACAACCATTTAAATTTTCTGGTTTCCATATATTCAGAGATTACATTTTTTCAATTTTGAACGACCTGTTAATTAATTCATCCTTGCTTACTATTCTTATGAAATAAAAACCCCTTGCCATATTCCTCAGGGGTATTTCTCTCACATACCAGTGAGAGCCGTTGAAATCAAGTTCGTCGGCAAAAATCTTCTGACCGTTTATATTGATTATTGTAACACTGTAAGAACGCGAAGCCTCACCAAAGAATTCGACATTTACATAATCAGTTGCAGGATTAGGATAAACTTTTACACCATTTCCATGAGGAGCTTCACCCATTGTTACCTTTAACCGTGGTTGTTGAAATCCCTGAGTAAGAACATGCTCAAAATCTCCTATTATTTCAACGGCCGTTTCACCAATGGTCTGGGAATAACTTAATCCTCCTGACATGACTAATCCTGCCCCCGGAACCAGCACCTGATGAGATAGCTGCTGGCCGTTTACAGAAAAAGAAAATAGTATCAGTGCAACTGCTGAAATAATCCCCTTTCCCTTCATTATTAAAATCCAGAATTTCCCCAAAATAAAATATTTTTTAACAAATTATCAACAATATTTGATAATTTTTGTTAAAAACACATAATAATGCCCATATTCAGGTTAATTTTCAAGCAAAATGCATCTGTTAGGGTATTTTTTATTTTCTTTAAAGCCTCTTCCTATTATCTCTGGATAAAAATGAAGATTGCTATAAGTGCACGGTATCTTAAGGAAAAACCCGACGGTGGTGTTGCACGATTTACTTATGAAGTTACCAGGCGAATTGTACAAAAAAATCCATCGGATGAGTTTATACTGGTTTTCGACAGAAACTACAGCGATTCCCTGCTATTTGGCTCAAACTGCAGGGGTGTTATGCTTGAACCGGAGACATCAGTTCCATTATCATGTTATATATGGCATGAAAAAAAATTACCCGGACTTTTTGAAACAATTAAGCCAGATATCTTTCTTTCGCCCGATGGAGTTATTTCACTGAAGTGTCGTATCCCCCAGGTGAGCGTTTTACACGATATCAGTTTTTACCACAGACCTCAGGATTTACCCTTCCTTACCAGCCTTTACTGGAGATATTTCACCAGAAAGTTTGCCAGTCATGCAGCCCGTATTGTTACTGTGTCAGAATTCTGCCGGCAGGATATATCTTCATATCTGAATATAGACCCTGGTAAAATTGACATTGCCTGGAATGGCGTATCGGAATATTTCTTTCCGGCAAGTGATGAAGAAAAAGATAATTACAGAACAGTTCTTACCGGTGGAGTTCCATATTTTCTTTTCGTGGGAAATTTTTCCCCGCGGAAAAATATTCCTGCAATAATAACTGCCTGGCATCTTTTCAAACAGAAGACCCGCCTCCCTCACAGACTTGTTCTGGCAGGTGGCCGTCTCTTTTTAAATCGGAAGACCGACAGGTTGATCCGTTCTTCTCCATGGCGTAATGACATTATCCTTCCAGGTTTGATAGCACATCAGGATCTTCGGATGCTGTACTGCACTGCTGAAGCACTGGTTTTCACACCATGGTTCGAAGGGTTCGGAATACCTGCCGCCGAGGCAATGCGATGCGGAACTCCCGTTATTCTCTCACCTGTCACATCCCTCCCTGAAATAGGCGGAGATGCAGCGTTATATGCAAACCCTGCTGACCCTGAAGAAATATGCAATGCAATGATCAGAATAACCTCAGAACCAGGGCTCAGAGAATCATTATCAGTTGCCGGTCAGACAAGGTCACAAAAATTCACCTGGGACAATACTGCAGATTGCGTCAGAAATGCAATCGAAAAAGTATTTTTAAAATAAATATTATCAGCAATGCTGAAACC
>JBASIK010000189.1:0-17296 GCA_049654745.1 Bacteroidales bacterium | reverse complement strand
ATATTATACAGAGAGGTGGCACAATACTGAAAACGGCTAGGTGTGAAGAATTTCGAACGCCAGAAGGAAGACAGAAAGCTTATGAGAATCTGAAAGCAGCACAAATAGATGGCGTGGTGGTGATAGGTGGAGACGGCTCCTTTACTGGTGCAAGGCTATTTAATGAAGAATATGATATCCCCTTCGTAGGTGTACCCGGAACAATTGATAATGACATTTATGGAACTGATTACACAATTGGCTATGATACTGCTTTAAATACTGTTATCCAGGCAGTTGATAAAATAAGGGATACAGCCAGTGCACACGACAGAATGTTTTTTATAGAAGTGATGGGCGCTGATGCAGGCTTTATCGCTCTGTACAGCGGAATAGCAACAGGTGCTGAAGCCATCATAATACCCGAAGTTAAAGGGGAAGAACGCGACCTTAAGAAAATATTATTCGATGGAAATAAGAGAAAGAAATCGAGCAATCTGATAATTGTTGCCGAAGGCGATGAAGAGGGAGGTGCTTTTGCCTGGGCTGAAAAATTTAAAAACGAATACCCTGATATTAATATAAGAGTAACTGTTCTTGGACATCTTCAGCGCGGGGGTTCACCCACTGCCATCGACAGGGTTAATGCCAGCAGGCTCGGAAGCGCAGCTGTTGAAGCCCTGCTCGATGATCAGAAAAGTGTGATGGTTGGTTTGCAGAACGACGAAATAGTGCTTGTGCCCTTCAGCAAGGCAATTAAACTGCACAAAGATGTCAACAGAGACCTACTTACTCTTGCAAGAATCCTTTCCATCTAATTTTAATTGCTATGGCAGATTCAAAAGTATTTTTCACAAACCTCAGAGCCAGTTCATCAGTTAACCTTCTTAAAAAATTTGATAATCTTATCCGCAAAGCCGGAATCGAGACAATTGACTTTAATAGAAAACTCACGGCCATAAAGATTCATTTTGGCGAACCCGGAAACCTTGCCTACCTGCGACCAAATTTTGCAGCCCGGCTGGTAAAATTGCTTAAGGAAAAAGATGCTATTCCATTCTTAACCGATTGCAATACATTATATTACGGAAGAAGATCCAATGCTCCCTGGCATCTCGAAGCGGCATTTGAAAACGGATACAACCCTCTGGCAGTCAATTGCCCTGTAATAATCGCCGACGGAATCAAAGGAACAGAATACCGCGAAATAGAACTTAACCTTGAATACTGCAAAAGTGCAAAAATAGGAGCAGCCATAGCCGAATCAGATGTTATTATCTCAATGAGTCACTTCAAAGGTCACGAAATAACAGGATTCGGAGGTGCAATCAAGAATCTTGGTATGGGATGTGCTTCCATCGGAGGCAAGCTTTTTCTCCATTCCGGCTCATCTCCCGAAATATATGAGGAAAACTGTACAGGGTGCAGGATATGCGAAAAGTACTGTAACTATGGAGCAATTAAAGTTGGGAAAGACAGAATAGCACATATTAATAAAGAATTATGTACCGGTTGCGGCCAGTGTGTTGCTGTATGCCAGTTCGATGCAGCACGGGTAGTATGGCAGAATGCATCAGAAGCTGTCAACAAGAAAACAGCTGAATATGCGCTTGCAGCAGTAAAAAATAAGCCAGCCTTCCACATCAACTTCCTTGTTGATATTTCGCCCGACTGCGACTGCTGGGATTTCAACGACTATCCTATTGTACCCGATATTGGTATTGCTGCTTCGTTCGACCCTGTGGCACTCGACCAAGCATCTGCCGATATGGTAAATGCTGCACCTGTTCTGCCAGGAAGTAGAATATACGACAAGGCGGAAAAACAAAAAGATAACAGACAGGACCGTTTCAAAATGACACACCCCAATACCTTCTGGCAGGCTGCTCTCGAACACGCTGAAAAAATAGGACTGGGGAGACGTAAATATGAAATAATAGAAGTATAACTATATACTTAGTTCTACATTAATTTTTTCTATAAATCAACCTTGTTAGATGAACGGTAAAGTAAAGGTCGCAAGATTATCAGTAATGTCAAATACTTTCCTTATCGTTCTCAAACTTGTAGCAGGTCTGATCAGCGGTTCGGTGAGTATCATTTCAGAGGCTATCCACTCATCCATGGATCTGATAGCAGCAGTAATTGCATTCTTTGCTGTGAGAGTGTCCGACAATCCGCCCGACAAAAGACATCCATACGGGCATGGCAAAGTTGAGAATATTTCAGGGGTAATAGAAGCTATACTGATTTTCATCGCTGCTGCATGGATTGTGTATGAAGCCATCAAACGAATGATAGCCGGTTCACCAGAACTTGATATGGTCTGGCTCGGATTGGTCATTATGGTCATTTCTGGTATTGTTAACACTTTTGTTTCGTGGAGACTGTACAAAACTGCCCGAAGAACCGGCTCAGTGGCTCTTGAGGCAGATGCCCTTCACCTCAAAACAGATGTCTACACCTCTCTCGGAGTGGCAGCCGGTTTGGGACTTATTATCATCACCAACATAAAATGGATCGATTCAGTAGTTGCCATTCTGGTTGCATTGATTATTCTTTTTGAATCTTACCGGCTTCTTAAGAAAGCCTTTACTCCCCTGCTGGATGAGTCATGGCCTGAAGAAGATTTATTAACTCTTAAAAAAACACTTGACGAGATGGGAGTAAATTATCATGAACTCCGGACTCGTGCAGCAGGCAACTACCTTTTCATCGACCTTCATGTTGAAGTGCCCAAATACGAATCGGTGGAAAACTCCCACAAATATTGTGATATGATTGAAGAAAAACTGAACGAACAGTTTAATAATCTTAATGTTACAATACACGTTGAGCCGGTATAATTTAATTTTGCAATAAATTTTAATAGTTATAGCTATGTCACTGGCAGAAAAAGTTTCAAACGATCTGATTGCAGCAATGAAATCGAAAGACAATATTGTTCTCGACGCACTGAGGGCAGCTAAGACGGCCTTTACACTTGCCCGTGCCGAGAAAGGAGTTGATTCAGTGCTGACGCCCGATGAAGAGATTAAAGTGATTCAGAAACTGGTAAAACAGCGTCTGGAGTCAGCTGAAATCTACAAATAGAACAATCGCCCTGAATTATACGAAAAGGAGATGGCCGAAGCCAGGGTTCTGGAAAAATATCTTCCCGCAAAGATGAGTGATGAGGAATTAACCTCAGCTCTTAGGACGATCATTGAGCGAGTTGGCGCAAAAACACCTGCTGACCTTGGCAAGGTTATGGGTGTTGCCATGAAAGAACTTGCAGGTAAAGCCGATGGTAAAGAGATTTCAGCAAAAGTCAGAACTCTTCTGGGAGGTTAAAGTATTAATGATAATTATTATCTTGAACGTATCTCCTTTCTCATAAAAGAGACGTAAGATATCACAAAGCATATTATAGTGGCTGCAATCAGCCCTGTAACCTGGGGCCACACCAGCATCAGACTCTGAGTCAGCGATAATGGTCCGGGAATGGTGCCAATAACCTGCACAAGAGATAGAGGTCCCAGGCTTCTTACATTGGGCATCAGCAGAGTTGTGGTGGCATCGCTGAAAAGCTGACTTGGCGAAATTCTCAGAAGATTCAGCCTGAAATTCTCAAAGTTTATCATCTGTGCTTCTGTTACCAATCCGGTAGGCGGAACCAGTCCCTTCATTATAAGGTCAACGATCATTTCATAAAATATCGCGAAGAAAAGCCATATAGCAATGCCCGATAGTGCAGCTGTTGCTGGCTGGCGGAACTTGACCGAAAAAACTATCGAGAGATTCAGCCAGAAAGCAACATAAATAATGCTTATAAAAATGAAGATAATTATTCTGAGAAACTCACCGGGCGTAGGAGGAATACCTATAGAAATAAGCCCAAAACCC
This sequence comes from Bacteroidales bacterium, assembly GCA_049654745.1. Taxonomy (GTDB): domain Bacteria; phylum Bacteroidota; class Bacteroidia; order Bacteroidales; family VadinHA17; genus LD21. Next base: position 13,432 of record JBASIK010000189.1, on the reverse strand, counting down.
ATAACAAGGAAACCCAGTGCAAAAAACATAACACTCACAACTATAAGCGATGCCATGAATTTGGCGTTAAGAATATAGTCGCGGTGAATAGGCTGGGAGATTATTCTGCTGAGTGTTCCTTTGCTCTGTTCTGAATTAACGGCATCGAACCCCAGGCTTATTCCAAGCAGTGGACCAAGAAATCCGAGAAATACAACAAATGATGGCAAAATACCGTCGGATGATGTAAAGAGTTTCAGGAAAACAAATGAACCTTCAGGGTCATTGGGCTTTATCGTCTCCTTGATGCTCGACATGGCTGTATACATCGAGCCAAGGCACGTGAGTGAAATAATAACCAGCAGTATTATAAACCTCCAGCTTCTAACATGATCAGAAATCTCCTTCTGAACAATAACGCTGAAGGGATGATAGACTCTGTCGTCTGCCCTATAAAAGCCGGGGCCTTTTGTTTTTGAAAGATGTTGTTTAATTCTGCCTATAAGTTTATTTTTCCTTTCTTCCATCACCTTTTCCTCCTTCAAAATACCGATAATAAATTTCATCAAGGCCGTACTCTTTTCTGTTAAGATAATATAATTGTGCGCCTGATTCTACTATAGCTTTTGCTATTTCTCCTGTCGCGTCGCGCGTACAGTGTATTCTGAACAGATTACCGTTTTTGTTTACTGCCTGAATTCCTTCTATAGAGGCAAGGATTCTTTTTACCCACTCCTCCTGCGCCTTATTGTCAGCCAGCTGCAAGCCTGATGAGTCGAAGTCTATTCCGGCTTCAATCACAAAGGGATTACCTTCAAACAGTACCTGCGACAATGTTTTCAGGTCTCCCTGTGCGAGCAACTTCCCGCCGACAAATATTCCAACCCTGTCACATATTTTTTGTACCTGATGCAGGTCATGGGATGAAAGCAGCACTGTTATGCCTTCCTGCCTGCTCAATCTTTCAATAAGCTGAAGAAACTCCACCACCCCTGCCGGATCGATGCCAAGCGTGGGTTCATCAAGAATTATTACTTCGGGATTCTTTATCAATACTTCTGCAAGACCGAGTCGCTGCAGCATACCCCGCGAATATTTGCCTGTTTTTTTCCCCGCAGCCTCTGTAAGCCCTACCTTTTCCAGCAAAAGCTCCACTTTCATGGATGCCTCTTTCCCCGACAAACTGTTCAAGCGTGCGGTAAACATAAGGTTTTCCCATCCGCTGAGGTTATAATAAAATCCCACATCTTCCGGAAGGTAACCTACCTTCCTTTTGACTTCAATGGGATTTGTGACAGGATCCATACCGCACACTTTTACCGAACCGGAAGTGGGCTCTGTAAGCCCAAGAAGCATGAGTATGGTGGTTGATTTTCCTGCACCGTTAGGTCCCAGAAGACCGAATACTTCTCCTTTACGAATAGTCAGATCAAGCTGATCAACCGCCGTAAATGACCCGTACTTCTTTGTGAGATTAACCAGTTCAATAATGTTCTCGCTCACGATTTACCTCCTTCCGTATTTCCTGAACAGGTAATATACGCTTGCAATTGCTGCTGCTATTATTGCTATTCCCACCCAGCCCCAAAGGAGCGGAGTCTCTATTGTAACCCTGTAGGTAATCTTCGATGTAGCCTCAGGTGTTGTGGCATCGATGTAGGCGACATAATCACCCGGAATTGCCTTTTTGTCGGCTTTAAGCTTAGCAACAACCCTGGCAGTGTCATTGGCTGCAAGTTTGTCTACCTTCTTCGGCTCAAACTCGCACGACCAGTTGACAGGACCAGAATAGTTTAGGGCAATACCTGTAAGTTCTGCCGTTCCAGTGTTTCTGACAATCAGGTCGATTTTTTTCTCCTCTCCCGCCGTCATTTTGGTACTCAGAAGTCCGGTGGGTGTTGACACCTCAACGCCGTAGGTCCCCGTAATGACCACCTCAAGCTCCAGAGAAGCCGAACTACTACCGGTTGATGCTGTTACAGGTATTTTATATTTGCCTGCCTCAACTCTCTCGGGCGGTTTGACTTCAATTGTAACTGACTGGTTAGCATTAGGTTCCACATTAACCGAAGTCACTGCCTGATAGTTAGCCCTGAAGGTGACAATCCACCCGCGCGGTGCATACGCTGAAAATGCATAAAGCTGTTTTTCAGGGGTACGGTTGCGGAGTGTTGCATTAAAAGTGAAGCTGGAACTCGGTGTGCCCTGCAGGTTGTTCTGGTCGGTAGTGAATTCGCTGTTAAAGCTCCCCTGCTGGGTAACTATCACTTCAATAGGAAGAGTTCCATATCCCGAAGCTATGAAATTGAAACGGTATGTGCCTTTGTTTACATTGTACGGTACATCTATTCTCAGTGAAATCAGCTGTTTCTCCTTTGGCATCACTGAAATCTGCTTAACATTCCATGTGCCTGATTTGAGGGTATAATTCCAGCTCTTCGGAATACCGGTTACTGAAACATCAATAGTCTTTATTTCACTGCTGTTATTGATAACAGTGATAGTGTAATCAAGCGATTCACCCGGTGAAACTGATACCCTCGGGTACGGAGTGAAAAGCTTTACACTGTCTGCCTCATCTGCTTTTAAGTTAAACGTTGTTGCTGCCAGAATTAAAATAAAAATCAGAGACTCTTTAATACGTATTGACATATCAATTCCTCCTTGTAAAATTTTTTAATTTTTTTCTTAAACAGGGGCAAAATAAGAGAATTTACTTGAAATAACAGCCCCCTTGCATTTATTGCTAATAAGTTAGCGACAGCAAATTTATTTTAATTGCAGTTTGGATTTTTTAAAGAAATTTTAAAGAATTGTTAAAAAAAGCAAAAATTCAGTATTATAATTGCACCCGAAAGGCCTTGCCTGTTTTTCCGCAATTATAACCATGTTTTTTTATGTCGCAAAAAGAGAAGTTAAGCAGGTATCAATATTGACTGAAAAATCAGGCAAAAATATTAAGGCAGAAAATAATAAATCCTGTAACTTTATATTTTGTTATGAAGTTCAGTATTCAGGATCATGACATATTAATAACCGGGAAAGGCTGGATTGGTCTGGACAATGCGGCAAAACTTTTTCCGGCGATTATATCAAAGGATCTTACTTCGGTTTTCAGGATATCCGTTTTACTGAAAGAACCGGTGAAGTATTCTGTTTTAAATGAAGCGGTTGAAGTTATAACAAGAAGATTTCCATATTTCAGTGTATCACTTGGCAGTGGAATGTTCTGGCATTTTCTTGAATTCAATCAACTTCCTCCGCGCATTCATTATGATGAAGGCACACCCTGTACTGCCTTTGCCATAAACAGGAAGAATGAGCCGTTATACCGTATTCTTGTCTGCGGCAGGAAAATCTCGGTTGAATTTTTTCATGTACTTACAGACGGAGCAGGTGCACTCGAGTATCTTAAATCGCTGCTTCTCACATATTTCAAATTTTCCGGTATAAATGTACCCGACACACAGGGTATTCTACTGCCAGAGACTCCTATAGACAGGGAAGAAGTTGAGGACGCCTATAATAGGTATTTTACAAAACTGCCTCCTCCTCAAAAATTGAGGAAATCATGGCACCTGCCTTTCCGTGTTAACAGGAATATTCAACTAAGGAAAATCCAGGCCGAAGTCAGCACAGGTGATATGCTTAATATGGCAAGGAAATATAATGTTTCTCTAACAGAATATTTTACATCTGTTTATTTATATTCCCTTCAGAAAATCTATAACTCGGTCAGGCATTATAAAGCGTTTTCAAAAAGAAATGTGCTCAGGATTGAAGTTCCGGTGAACCTCAGAAAAAGGTTTCCATCAAAAACCATGCGTAATTTCTCTCTCTTTGTCATGCCCGAGATTGACCTTAGCCTCGGACACTATAGTTTTCAGGAAATAGTTGAAACGGTTCATCATCAGATGCAATTAAGCACAAAAGATAAACAGATTTTAAGATTTCTTTCATCTAATGTAAGGTATGAAAAGATTCTTCTTGTAAGAATATTACCACTTTTCATAAAGAAGATTGTTATGTCAATGATTTACAGGGGGATTGCATCTAAAAGGCTGACAGGATTAGTTACGAACCTCGGGCAGGTAGTACTGCCGGAGAAGATGGCTGAGAGAGTGGAACATTTTGAGATGCTCCCAACCCCTCCCAACAGAAAACTTAAAGTGAGTTGCAGCCTGGTTTCATTCAGAGACAGGCTTATTATATCCTTCTTTAATATTACGGGGTCGAACGAACTCGAACGCCTGATACTAAAACATCTGTCGGTTGATGGCATTCATGTTAAATTATTGAACAACAAATAAAAAGATTACTATGGCTATATGCAGGAACTGTGGAGTTGAGATAGAAGAGGAACTTGAGGTTTGCCCTCTCTGCGGAAAGGTTCTCAAAGGCGAATTCAAAGATGAGTCTGAGTTTTCGAATATTCCGACCGACATACTGACCCTTCAGCGGAAAGAGAACCGGAGAAGTCTCTGGGAATTGACGGGAATAACAGTCCTGTCGGCAATTGCAGTTTGCACCTTTATTGATATTTTTGCAGGTAAAGGTGTAAGATGGTCGCTATATACAGATATCATCCTTCCCGGCATCTGGCTATTTCTTACTTTCATTCTTTTCACCCACAGAAAGCCGTGGATAATGCTCCCAGGTATTGCCTTAACTGTTACCGGCATCCTCGCAGGTATTGATTTAGCATCTTCTGGCCATGATTGGTTTATTCCTGTCGGATTGCCCGTAACGATAGCAGTTTTTACAGCATCTTTAATAATAGTTTTTCTGTATAAAAAAGCAGTCATGACCGGACTGAACCTTATAGGTGCTCTATTTATTCTCGCAGCATTTATTTGTCTGGTAACAGAAGTATCGGTTGATCTGTTCGTCAACAATTCCGTGAAGCTGAGCTGGTCGGTTTACGTAACAATATCCGCCTTTCCGGTCTCCTCAATTCTGTTTTATTATCACTACAGGTTAAAAAGGGGCAACCGCCTCGATTCGTTGTTTCATATATAAACAATCACAAGGAGTGATACAACATGTATTTTTTAAATATAGACCACTGGTTAAGTTTAAGAATGACAATTTTAAACCAGTGAATTATGAAATCAAGAAGATAAAAATATTCAGGTGCTCTCCTGATTAAAGTGGCAATCGAAGATTGCAGGAACATGAGACATTAAGTGAACTCTTAAAAAATATCGGGCTCATAAGAACATGATTACCCGTTGGAAGGAAGGAAAAAATACTGCTTACGTTTCCGATTTTTCTCTCTTTACCGGTAACCCGAGTCTTTTACAAATCTTATTTTGTTCTGCTGGGGTAATCAATTTTCGGTTTATAATTACTATCCCTTTTTCTGCAAGAATCTTTTTTAATGTCTTCAGGCTGATTCCATTTTTTCATTAAAATTTCCACAGGCAAAAAAATGCAATTTACAGGGAAGGATGAACTTATTGTTAAATTTATTTTCGTGCTTCGAAACAGTCTGCCTTTAGATGTTAGATGAAGGTTCGACAATCCGGCTATTTTATTTATACCTGGGATTTTGTCTATGTTGTATTTATTTTATGCAAAACCACAGTTATTTACCATCCTGCAGCCAAGAGTAGTAGATTTAAGCCTCCTGCAGTACATTTCTTTTTCTTGTCGGGGTGACTGGACTCGAACCAGCGACCTCCACGTCCCGAACGTGGCGCGCTAACCAACTGTGCTACACCCCGTATTTTCCTTATTTAAAGAACTATCGGCCTTTAAGCCTGTCCCGACTTGTCGGGATCCCGAACGTGGCGCGCTAATCCCGATCTATCGGGACTACACCCTGCACCTGACAGTTCAGCGCACAAAAGTAATAAAAATTTCTACTCTTAAAGCCGTACGGATTATTTATATACAACCACTCGCGAACCCAAGCGATTAATTTCGTATTTTTGTGAACTTTATGCCAACAAATGGTACACACCGACCGCATAAGAGCAGTTGACATGGCAAAGGGAATAGCCCTGCTTGTAATTGTAGCCCTTACCGACTATTCACCGGGAATTATAAACGATTGGTTCAGTTCAACCCTTGAAACACCTTTTTTAAACATCCTCGCAACACTTTCATACGGAACTTTCTTCTATCTCTCGGGAATAACAATTCCTTTTTATGTTTCAAAAAAAATCAACGAAGGACATTCGAGTCCGGAAATAGTAAGAATGATCTTTGCCCGGACACTCATACTCCTTGTTGTGGGTATGATGCTTTCAAATTACGACAGGGTCAATTCAGGCCTTACCGGTTTCAGTGGCTCACTGTGGCTGGTACTGCTTGTAATTGCAATATTTCTTGTCTGGAACAGATACCCCGAGAGGGAAGATATTTTTTTCACGGTTAGCGGATTAAAAATCCTCGGGCTGGCAATTCTTGTTTTTCTGGTGCTGAAGTTCAATTCCGGTTCGTTCGAAAACAGCGGGTCTCTGATACCTGGTAGCTGGGAACTTCCGGGGATGTTTGGATGGGGATTTCTTATATCGGCACTGATATGGCTGGCACTTCGAAACTCAATCGCAGGAACACTCTTAGCTTTACTATTTTTCCTGGCACTGAACATAATAGGTGCACTCGGACTCAATCCCTATCTCGACCCCGCCAGAAAATATGCAGGTATCCTAATTGATGGGTTCATCCCGGCAATAATTTTGGCCGGACATACAACTGGTGTACTGCTAAAAAGATACCCCGAATCGGAATACCCGAAACTATCACTGGTTATTCTTTTTATCGGAATTATTCTTATTGTTTCCGGAATTTTTATCCTGAAATTTTTTCCTGAAGGAACAACTTTTAATAATCCTGCATGGGTTCTGACCTCAACAGGGGCTGCTTCAATGCTTTTCGTTATACTGCTGTGGCTCACCGACCTGCGTAAAACTCCGCTACGTTTACCGGTAACCGAAACAGCGGGGAAAAACTTTATCACTGCCTACATACTCTTCTTTCTGGTTTCAGGTCTGATAAGCCTCAACAAGCTTAATATCCTTTTTTACAAAACATCTGATTCACTACTGATAAAAACCGCCGGATCAGTTTTTCTTTCCTTTGTGATTATCTTCATTACTTCCAGTATGGCAAGGGTGGGTGTCAGACTGAAATTCTGACAGGCTATTTTTCGCGACTCATCGAATAAGGATAAGATTTCTCATCCGTTCCTCTTTTCTTTTCAGGTTCTGAGCTCATTCTGAAAACCAGCTTTCCTCCTTTCTGAAGCTCCAGATGGGTAATATAATTTCTTTTTATCTTCTTACCGTTAAGTTTTATTTTACTGATGTACACGTTTGTCTTTGAGTTTTTCGGAGCCAGAATAGCAAGTACCCGTCCGTTTTCGAATCTGATGGTTGCTTTCCTGAAAAGTGGCGAACCGAACACATACTGGCCGGTACCAGGGGTGACAGGATAAAAGCCCAGTGCTGAAAAGACATACCATGCCGAAGTCTGCCCGTTGTCCTCATCACCACAATAACCATCGGGTGTGTAATTGTAAAGCCTGTCCATTACATCCCGTACATGATACTGGGCTTTCCATGGCTGACCTGCATAATTATATAGATATATCATATGCTGTATGGGCTGGTTACCGTGAGCATAGTTTCCCATGTTCATAATCTGCATCTCGCGTATTTCGTGGATAACCTGCCTGTAGTAAGAATAATCAAAAATCGGAGGAAGGTTGAAAACTGAATCGAGTTTTGCAATGAAAGCTTCACGTCCTCCCATCAGCTGTACAAGTCCTTCAATGTCCTGAAAGACACTCCATGTATAGTGCCAGCTATTGCCTTCGGTAAAGGCATCACCCCATTTGAACGGGTTAAACGGCGACTGAAACGTTCCGTCTTCATTCCTTCCCCGCATGAGTTTCCGCTCAGGGTCAAAAACATTTTTATAATTCATTGCCCTACCCTCATAGAGCTTTATTTCTTCCTGCGGTCTGCCCAGTGCTTTTGCAAGCTTCCAGATGCAGAAATCAGCATATGCATACTCAAGTGTACGCGCCACACTTTCCCTTATCCCTGCATCATACGGAATATATCCGAGCCTGTTATAATAGTCGGCACCAAGCCTGCCTACAGAACTGACCGGACCTGGCCCGAAAGTATTTTTTATGATTGCTTTATAAAGAGTATCAATATTGTATCCCCTTATTCCCTTGAGGTAGGAATCGGCAATAATGGATGCCGAGTTTGAACCAATCATACAGTCGCGGTGCCCGGGGCTCGCCCATTCAGGCAGCCATCCGCTCTCGAGGTACGTATTTACCAATCCGTTCATTATCCTGCCGTTAAGCCCGGGAAATACAAGTGTAAGGAACGGAAACTGCGCTCTGAAAGTGTCCCAGAAACCGTTATCGGTAAACATCTCACCGGGGAGAACCTCTCCGTTATACGGACTATAATGGACTTTTTCGTTTTTATCATTTATCTCGTGAAGGTCTCTGGGGAAGAGTAGCATCCTGTACAGGCACGAATAGAACGTCCTTATCTGGTCGTCAGTACCACCTTCAACGGTAATTTTTCCCAGCTGCCTGTTCCATTCCGACCTGCACTCTTCCTTAACCTGCTCGAAATCCTTTCCGCAAATCTCTCTTTCAAGATTTAGCATTGCCTGTTCAGCACTTATAAACGATGATGCTACACGCACATTTATTTTATCTCCTCTTTTTGTTTTGAACCTTACAAGGGCACCTGAATGTTCACCTTCAGCCGACAGGCTGTCCCTCCTGAGCGTATCATTGCGCCAGGTTGCGTATGAATCAAAATCCCTGTCAAAGACTGCAACAAACCAGTTGGTGAAATTCTCCGGAACACCACCATGATTGTTCCTGCAGTATCCGGTGATTTTCCTTTCACCGGGAATTATCTTCACACCCGAACCCATGTTGAATGCATCGAGTATGATATATGACGAATCACTTTCAGGGAATGTAAAGCGGAAAATTGCTGCGCGTGTTGTTGGTGTTACTTCAACTGTAACATCATAATCGGCAAGATAAACGCTATAATAATAAGGTTTTGCCTTTTCAGCTTTATGGGAAAACCACGAAGCCCTCTCCTCCTCCCTGTAAGCTTCCTTTCCTGTAACAGCCATCAGTGCAAAGGCGGCATAATCATTTATCCAGGGGCTTGGTTGATGGGTTTGTTTTATTCCATTAATTTTTGTTGCATCGTAGGTATATATCCAGCCGTTCCCCATACGGCCTGTTTGAGGTGTCCAGAAATTCATACCCCACGGCATTGCAACAGCGGGGTAAGTATTACCATGTGATAAACGGTAATCAGAGTCGGTTCCCATTAAAGGATTTACCATCTCAGCAGGTTTCTTAGCCTCTCTGTCAAAAGGCACCGTGCAACCAGGCAAAAAGGTCAGAATGCTTACAACAATGACATTTAATAAAGTTCTTATTGAATTCATATCATTAATTCTTTTTTCTTATTTATCTGATTTAAACAAAGTTATTAAAGAACTTTTAACATTAATACTATTACTTTTATATTCTGTTTTTTTCCTTAAGAAGACCGAGTTTAACGATCTCCCCGAACACAATTTCAGGAGTAAGGCGGTAGAGGCAGGCAAGATCTTTCCTTTTGCACCTGCCTTTTCCATAAATTGTGCATGGTCGGCACTCGAGTTCAGATGGTGAGATACGTATTGAGTACTCCTGCGGCTGCCCCCATGCACCGAAACCGGCAAGCGGATCAGTACCACCCCATATTGAAACTGCTTTAGTCCCGGCAAGAGCAGCCATATGCATGTTTGCAGAATCCATGGCAATCATAAAGTCAAGCCTTTCCATAACAGCAATTTCCTCTTCGAGGGAAAGCTTACCGCAAAGGTTAACACTCCTTTCAGTGACCTTTTCAATTCCTGCAAGCCTTTCACACTCATCAGTTCCACCGAAAAGCCAGAACCTGGCACTAACTGTTCTGGAAATCATTCTCATCAGACTAACCATATATTCCACTGGCCATTGTTTCAGCTCATGCCTTGCAAAAGGAGCTATACCGATATTCAAAAGTGTGCTGGTTGAAAATAGCGTGTCAACTTTTTTTCTTGCTTCAGAACCCGCTTCAATAAATTTCCCTGCGGAAAGAGCTAACTCAAAACCTGCCCTCCGGAATACATCAGCATACCTCTCAACAGTGTGTCTCAACTTTTTTCTGCCCCTTCCCGACACCAGTCCTCTTTTTTCCCTTCTGCCTTTGTCAATAGAAAAAACCGGAGTCCCGGCAATGCAAAAAAAACACCTCAGGATCTTACTTCTTATAACGTCATGAAGATCAATAACTATATCAAATCGTCCGGAACCTGCCAGATCCCTGTAGATTTTCCATATCCCGTACAATCCTTTATAATTATTCAGGTCTGGGGTGAAAAGCCTTATTGTGGGTATTCCCCTGAAAAAGGTGCTGAAAGCTGGCCGGGTAAGAATTGTGAGTTCATGGCCGGGATATCTTTCTACGAATGATTTAACGGCAGGCAATGTCAAAGCTACATCGCCCATTGCAGAAAGACGTATGACAAGAATACGCATCAGTACTTTTCGTAAGATTTCTCTTCAATCAGGCCGGAAGATGTTTTTATATTTATCTCCCGTTTAAGCTCAGCTCTTCTGTCGTTTTTGAAATATACCGAACGAGCCGTGTTAATGAAATCATCGCCAAAATCTTTTCTCCTCTCAAGCTCCCGGATGTGATCCTCGATATCCCAGAGTTCACTGTTGACCTGATACAAAGCCTTTACGAGTGGATCGTCGAGGCTGATTACTGACTCGGCTGTTTCGCGAAGCATTTCATATTCTTTTCTGATGTTGGCTAACTTTTCCTCATCCTTGATCCTTTCGAGCTTAATCATCAGAATGGTTAGTTTATCAATTATTTCCCCGTTCGATACTTCAATCTTCATAAATTCTTATTTCTTTCAAAAGTAGGAATTTCAGAAGAATTTAGCACACTAAGATTTCTGTGATTTTTGCAAGATAATTTTCAAATTATTATCTAGACCCGGAGTAGTAGTATAGCTTAATACGGGTCAACATCCGTTACAATCCTGAGTGTTGCTGTGCCTTTCAATTCCCTGGTCTTTTCGACAGCCTGCCTGATTGCATCTTTTGAGGCCTGTAGTGGCCTGTTTCGATCAATTTTTACAAGTATTTCTTTAAGGTACCACAATTGAATTTTTGATATTACCGGGTACTCCGGACCCAGCACCCCTTCCCCGAATTCTTTTCTCAGTAGATCAGCGAGGAATCCTGCTAATTCATCCAAAAATTTTTTATTCCTGTGTTTGAGGGTTATTTTCACCAGCCGGCAAAAAGGAGGGTAATTGAATGTTTTTCGTTCTTCAAGCTGCGACTCATAGAATCCCCTGTAGTCGTTTCTGAGCACCATTCTCATAATTCTGTGCTCCGGGTCGGATGTCTGAATTATTACTTTACCCCGTTTAAGTCGTCGTCCTGCCCTGCCACTAACCTGTGCCATGAGCTGAAATGCCCTTTCATATGACCTGAAATCAGGATAGTTCAGCAGACTGTCGGCATTCATGATGCCGACCACTGTAAGGTTCTCAAAATCGAGTCCTTTTGAGATCATCTGGGTACCGGCAAGAACATCTATGCGGTGTGCTTCGAAATCTTTTATTATTCTGCTGAAAGAGTCGGGTCTGCGTGTTGTATCATGGTCCATCCTGGCTACTCTTGCAACTGGAAACAGCATTTTTATCTCCTCCTCAATCTTTTCCGTTCCAAATCCTCTTGTCTCCAGCAACGAAGAACCACAAATGTCACACTTTTGTGGTACACTCTTTGCCCGTCCACAGTAATGACACACCAGTCGGTTTATTTCTTTATGATATGTCAGTTTTACGGCGCAATTCTCACAGGAAGGAATCCATCCACATTCAGCACACTGAAGATATGGTGAAAAACCTCTCCTGTTACGGAAAAGAAGAACCTGCTCTTTCTTTTTCAGTGCCTCCTCAATTGCTTCATACAGCTGAGGGGAAAAATGGGAAATCATTAACTTCTTTCTGTAAGCTTCACGCGTATTTACAAGAATAATCTCCGGGAGGTTTACTTTTCCATAGCGCTCTTTCAGTTCAGCAAATCCATACTTACCCGCCTTTGCATTGAAAAAACTCTCAACCGAGGGTGTTGCTGAACCAAGTATTGTCGCTGCTCCGGCAAGTGACCCCAGCATCACCGCAGCATCTCTTGCATGATACCTCGGGGCCGGATCCTGCTGTTTGTATGAACTGTCATGCTCCTCATCAACAATAATCAGCCCAAGCTCTGCAAAAGGCAGAAAAATTGATGACCTTACCCCCAGTATTATGCCATACTTTTTCTCCATAACGCCCTTCCAGATCTCAGCCTTCTGCTTATCGCCCGACCTTGAATGGTAAACCACTACCGACTTACCGAAATACTTTCTTAGCCTTTCAACAATCTGGGCAGTTAGAGCTATCTCCGGAAGCAAATAAAGCACCTGTTTGCCTTTACTCAGGTAATCCCTTATCAGATGAATGTAAATCTGCGTCTTACCGCTTGAAGTAACTCCATGCAGAAGCATGGCATTTTTCTTCTGTAGCTGCTCATTTATTGATCTGTAAACAGCGTTCTGCGCCTCACTTAATGGTTCGGGAATTATTGTGCCGACATCTTCCTCCTTATTTCTATTATCTTCAAAATCCACAAGTAAAAAAATACCCCTTTTCTCAAGGGATGAAATTACCGAACTCACAGTACCAGCCCTCCTTAAAAGAACCTCTTTTCTTACAGGTATAATTTCACAACTCCTTCTATAGCTGGTGATATCGAGCCAGGCTGAAAGCAAGGCATGCTGGCGAGGAGCTTTTTTAAGTGTTTCAAGCAGAGAATCTATTTCCTGTACAGTAAATTTTCGCGCAAGAACAATATACTTTTCAGAAGGCCTTCCCTGTTTAATTCTTACTTTTTCCCCCGCCATCAGTATATTTTTCTTAATCAGATTGTTAACCAGTTTAAGGCTATTCTGGTCATCAATTAACGCCGGCAATCCTTTCAGTCGTATAACCTTCTTTTTTTCAATAATATTTACAACATGTCTTGATGGCTCATCGAGAGAATCAAAGTCATCAAATTCCGGATTAACCTGTAGCAGGGTTTCACTCTCCGGACAAAGAGAAGAAGGTAATGCTGCCTTCATCACCTCTCCTTCATAACATAAATAGTACCCTGCCATCCATTCCCAGAATTTCAATTGCGTTTCATTCACAACTGGCTCTGTATCAACCACATCTGTAATATCCTTAATATTTTGATATTCTGGTTCTTCATCATGAATCCTGCGTATGATGCCTGTATATAACTTCTTTGCTCCGAATGGTACGATAACCCTTATTCCGGGGCCGGCTCTTTCACGGAAAGGTTCTGGCA
>JBASIK010000188.1:0-17842 GCA_049654745.1 Bacteroidales bacterium | reverse complement strand
CTGGCTGAAATTGGTTACAGGTCACTTGATGATATTATCGGGCGTCTGGATCTGCTTGAAAGAAATAATGAAGTAAATCACTGGAAAACAAAAAAACTGGACCTTTCACAAATTATAACTTTGCCGGAGGTTGCCGCAGTTAATCCAATAAGGTGCGTCGAGAAACAAAATCACCCAATTGAAGATGTACTTGACAGGGAATTAATTGTAATGGCTGAAAAAGCGATCAATGAAAAAGAACCGGTACTTATTGAAAAAGAAATAAAAAACACCAACCGGGCAGTAGGTGCAATGCTGTCAGGAATAATTGCAAAAAAATACGGATCTGAAGGTTTACCTGACGGAACGATTAAATGTATTTTCAGAGGATCTGCAGGTCAGAGCTTTGGTGCATTCCTTGCCAGAGGTATTGAGTTCAGGCTTGAAGGAGATTCAAATGACTACCTGGGGAAAGGACTTTCAGGTGGAAGAATAATTGTTGTCCCACCTGAAGGATCGGTTTTTGAACCTGATAAGAATATTATTACAGGAAACACGGTTTTATATGGAGCAACTAGTGGTGAAGCATATATTTCAGGTGTTGCAGGTGAAAGGTTTGCCGTGCGTAACAGCGGTGCAATTGCGGTAATTGAAGGCGCCGGAAACCATTGCTGTGAATATATGACGGGTGGCCGGGTGGTAGTACTGGGCACTACAGGAAATAACTTTGCTGCGGGAATGAGCGGAGGTATTGCATATGTCTTTGACGAAACAGGAAAGTTCGATTACTTCTGCAACATGGGAATGGTGGAACTCTCTCTTGTTGAGGACCGGAATGATGTGCATGAACTGAAAGGATTACTCGCAAGACATATATATTACACAGGAAGCAAAAAAGCAAAGATGATACTTGATGATTTCGATAAATATCTGGAAATGTTTATAAAGGTTACACCTTTTGAGTATAAGAAAGTTCTGCAGGAACAAAAACTTGAGGAAATAAGAAAGAAGATTGCAGATCATGAACTTGATGTGGAATTTGTAAGGGGTAACTAATAAATAATTCTTTTTATTCCTAACTTCTAAAGATTAAAAAAACATGGCTGATCCAACTGGTTTTCTGAAAGTGAAACGTAAGGAAGCAGGTAACAGACCTGTTCATGAGAGAATTTATGACTTCAGCGAGGTTGAACAAGTACTTAACAGCGACGATCGCATGCTTCAGGCTTCAAGGTGTATGGATTGCGGCACACCATTCTGCCATTGGGCATGCCCTCTTGATAACTTAATCCCGGAATGGAACGACTTTCTATGGAAAGGAGAATGGAGGAAGGCTTATGACAGTCTCCATAAAACCAATAATTTCCCTGAGTTCACAGGAAGAATTTGTCCTGCGCCGTGTGAACATGGGTGTGTATTGAATATCAACGAGGAGCCTGTGACAATTCGTGAGAATGAAGTAGCAATAGCCGAAAGAGCTTTTCTTGAAGAATATATCAAACCACGCCCGCCCGTAAGAAGAACCGGTAAAAAAGTAGCAGTAATAGGTAGCGGACCTGCAGGCCTTGCTGCAGCCGATTCTTTAAACAGAATGGGTCACCATGTAACCCTTTTTGAAAAAAGCAGGAAGGCAGGCGGACTTCTGCGATATGGCATTCCAGATTTTAAGTTAAGTAAAGTCACTATTGACAGAAGGTTAAAAATTATTATTCAGGAAGGTGTTGAACTGAGGACAGGAACTGAAGTTGGGAAAGATATACCCGGACGGGTACTTCTTAACTCATATGATGCAATATGCATTGCTATAGGATCGGCTCAACCAAGGGACCTTAAAATTGAAGGCAGAAATCTGAAAGGAATTTATTTTGCTATGGATTACCTGACACAACAAAACTTGGTTAATGACGGAGAAATTATACCGTCGCAGGATCGGATAACTGCTGAAGGCCGTAAAGTAATTATTCTAGGAGGAGGTGATACCGGTTCTGACTGTGTAGGTACTGCAATTCGCCAGAAAGCGCTAAGTGTGACCCAGATAGAAATCCTGCCCAAACCACCTTTGAAAAGAACACCTGACAACCCCTGGCCTTTCTTTGCAAAAACCTTAAAAACATCAACTTCCCATGAAGAAGGATGCGAAAGATTATGGAGCATATCCACCATCAGATTTATAGGTGAGAAAGGGCAATTGACAGGTATTGAAGTCGAAGATGTCGAATGGGAAAAATCAGGAGGTAAAATGGCAATTAAGCCACTCCCTGGGACACGAAGAATAATACCCGCTGATATGGTAGTGCTTGCTCTCGGTTTTGTACATCCGGTGCTTGAAGGCCTTGTTAAAGAACTGGGATTGGAACTTGATGACCGTAATAACATCAAAACAGACAGGAATTTTCATACCAGCGTGCATGGTGTTTTCGCTGCCGGCGATGCTGTTACCGGGGCAAGCCTGGTTGTAAACGCCATTGCTGCCGGGCGGAAAGCAGCAGAAGCGATTAACGAATTTCTTATGTCCTGATTACTTTGCCGGCATATTCTTAAAATCAACCATCCAGTAAATCATCGCAGCATCAAAACAGCGCAGCGTTCCTCAATACTCCCGGTCCGTTAGTCAAAAAAATTTGACAGGATTCTTATTTCTTATTAAATTGTAAATGGTCATACACCTTTTTTAAAACATTTTGAAAGATCGTTCGAACAAATAAAAATGTAACGGCTATGAGAACAAAATTTCTTTTCTTGTTTGTATTTATTATGAGCTCTTGGCTCTTTATCCTGGGGCAGGTTCCGCAGGGTTTTAATTACCAGGCCATTGCCCGCGACGGTTCAGGCAATCCGATTGTTAATACTGCCATGCCTGTCAGAATCACTATTCAGAGTGAACTTACGGGGGGAACAGTCTTCTGGCAGGAACTGCACTCATCTATAACTACAAACGATTTTGGTATGTTTACGCTTGTTGTCGGTCAGGGAACCAGGCAAGGGGGAACAGCAAACACATTTGATGAGATTGACTGGACCGTGACCCCCAAATATATAAAAACCGAAATTGACTACAATGGGTGGAAAGAAATGGGTGTCAGCCAGTTATGGTCGGTGCCTTATGCTAATGTGTCAAAAAATTCTGAACAGTGGCAAAGTAGCGGTTCAAACCTTTACAGAACAACTGGCAACGTAGGGATAGGCACAAATACCCCAACAGGAAAATTATCAATTCAACCACCTTCAACCTGGCCAGATGAACAACCATTGTTTGAGGTTAAAAATAAATTGGGTACTCCGGTTCTTGCTGTATACAACAACGGAGTAAAAATTCTGGTTGAAGATACCGACGGGAAAGGTGTGAAAGGAGGATTTGCCATTGGCGGTTTTGATCCCACAAAGGCAGGAGAAGAAACTGTTGATCTTATGATTGTAACACCCGACAGTATCAGGCTCAATATTGACAATAACCCGGCAAAAGCCACCAAAGGGGGTTTTGCCATTGGAGGTTTTGATGCATCAAAATCACTGAATCCAAGGGAATTCATGTATGTAACACCACAGGCATCTGCCAACGGTGAATATAATACATTCATTGGCTACCAGGCGGGTTACAGTAACACAACAGGGACTAATAACGTTTTTCTGGGATACAAATCGGGATTCAATAATGCTACAGGCTCCAGTAACGCTCTAATCGGAACCCTTTCCGGATATAACCTGAAAAAAGGAAGCAGAAACACATTCCTTGGCCACAAGGCAGGATATTCATACTGGGCGGGATCTTCGGGCTACAGCAATGTATTTATAGGCGATAGTGCCGGTTATGACAATAATACAGGTTATAGAAATGTCTTCATCGGATCCGGTGTAGGACCCAAAAATACATCTGGTTATAACAATGTATTTATTGGATATGAAGCCGGGTATTCAAACTGGGGTGGTTATTCCAACACTTTTATCGGAACGGAAGCCGGACGGAATGCAACACTTGGCTATGATAACGTTTACATCGGATATAGAACCGGTTATGCAGGCCATGGACAGTATAATGTAATGATAGGCCACGAAGCCGGCCTAAACAATGCCGGAGGAAGCCTTAACACGTTTATCGGAAAATCGGCAGGCAGAGAAAACACTACCGGCCATTACAATACGCTGATAGGATTGGAAGCCGGTAAAAATATTACTACCGGTGAATACAATGTCGCTATAGGCAGTTTTGCAGGAAGGGATGTACAGGAAGGGTCAGGTAACATTTTTATAGGTTATAATGCAGGTAGCACAGAAGTAAGTCTCAACAATAGATTGTACATAGGATCATTCCCACTGATTTATGGAGAGTTTAACACGATGGTTGTTATTAAAGGGAAAAACAACCCAAATTTAAATACTTTCTATGTAAATGGGTCATCAGACGGAATAGGTGACTGGAATGCAGCAAGCGATATGAGATTGAAAACAAACATCACACCTATTAGTGGCGCACTAGAAAAAGTTTGCGCACTTAGGGGTGTCGAATTTGAATGGATAGACAAGGAGAAATACGACTGCAAAAAACATATCGGATTTATCGGACAGGAGGTATATGATGTTTTACCGGAAGTGGTCGACAACACAAATGACTTCTATTCGGTGCAGTACGGTGTGATAACCTCACTACTTGTTGAAGCAGTTAAAGAACAACAGAAGATAATCGAAACCTCAAAGCAGGAAAATCAGCAACTTAAAACAGAACTTGAGGAACTCAGGCAGAAAGTTGCTTCAATTGAAGCTTTGCTGACGGAAATAAAATAGATATCTCAGGAAAGTTATTATTTTTAATCCGGTAAACTGTTATTATGATTTACCGGCCTATAACTATATTTTTCGTTATATTAAGCACCCTTGCGCAGGGACAAACAATTGATTCCATCAGCTACAGTATAAATTCCCGGTACAGTTTTTTTTCACCGGGAGAAGATGCTGAACTGCTTCTCCACATACCACAGAACCATATTTACTCTGCAATAAGAGTAAATGTCAAATTCAAGGGCGACACTATCTGTGAATGGAATGGAAAACCAGGGAAAAATATAATAAGGCTTAAGTTCGGCACTGATACATTATTGAAATCAGGAAAAGCTGAGGCAGAAATCCATGTTCAGGGTCAGAAGCAAAAAGTGTATTATTGCTCCTGCGACATTATTCTCCTCAAACACAAACCAAACGAAGTAAAAATTGACAGGCTTACAGGCGGTCTGATTGTAAACGGTTTACCTTTCTTTCCATTCGGGTTTTATACCTATTCACCTGTTTATCCTACCCTGCCTGAAGAAGAGGCTGTAAAAGGCTTCAACCTTATCTCTCCATATCAACAACTTCTGCCTGAAACACTTGAAGACAGAAAAAAATATATGGATCGCTGTGCACAGCTCGGAATGAAAGTAAATTACAACCTTGCATCTGTAGCCGGAGGCGGTGGTATTGATTCAAGAACAAATGGAATGAGTGATGAAGAAAAACGTCAGGTCCTGCTAAATGAAGTGAAGACCTTCATGGATCACCCGGCTCTTCTTTCATGGTATATTGCTGATGAACCCGACGGACACAAAATCCCTCCTGCCTATCTTGAAGAAATATACAAAACTGTCAAAGAGACAGACCCATGGCATCCGGTTTCAATTGTTTTTATGACCCCGTTTACAAAAGCAAAAGAGTATGCCGGAGCAACAGATATAGTGATGGCCGACCCTTATCCTGTGCCATCATACCCCGTTGCAATGGCAGGTAACGCTACACGCATGCTCAAGAAAGAATTTGAATACAGGAAGCCTGTATGGATAGTGCCTCAGGCATTCGGCGGAGGCGAACACTGGCTGCGTGAGCCTACCATCCAGGAAATAAGGTCAATGACCTGGCAGGCAATAGCTGAAGGGGCAACAGGAATCCAGTATTTCATCAGGCAGGGACTGAATGCCTTCCCTAAATCTACAGCTACATGGAACGAATGCGGACGGATGGCAATGGAAGTTAATACTATCGTCCCATGGCTTCTCTCGGATGAAGAAAGTATCCCGGTATCATCATTCTCGTCAGATATCATTGCTACATCACGCATGTACAGGGGTCAGCTAGTTATTATTACTGTAAACAAAACTGCCTCCCCCCGCCTTGTACAGATTTCAATAAAAAGAGATATCAACAGTCGGGCAAGGGTTCTATTTGAAAACCGCACCATTAAGGTAACATCAGGTATAATTAGCGATTATATCCAGTCGTTTGGCTCACAGGTATATAAAATTGATATCAATCCTCAAACGGAAAAAGTAATTCCTTTCAATAACAATCTTATCACCGACCCCGGGTTTGAAGACCTGTCGAGTCCGGGTGTTCCATCGGCATGCTATGTCCGGCCGGGAAACGACAGGGGAGCCACATATTTTACTGACCCACGAGTCGTTTTTGAAGGCAACTATTCACTGAGGCTTGTTACACCCACCGAAAACGGAAGTGTAACACTCAGATTCTACCCTGTTAAAGTTATACCGGGAAAAACATATATGGTATCCATCTGGGCAAAGGCAGATCCCGATCAGAGAATTTTGCCGGAACAGGATTCTGAAGAAGGCAACTTGCCACCGCAATTCGTTGAAGCTGGTATAAATGGTTTTGCCATAGCAAGATTCGTTCCAGAAAAAGATTGGAAACAATTTGTTACTTTTGTCACGATCCCGCAGGATACAGTGCCTGAGATCAAGGCAAATGTCATACTCAGGATGCCGGGACAGGGTGTAGCATGGTTTGATATGCTTCAGGTTATAGAAGATCCATTATTTAAAGAATAATGACGAAAAACAGGGATAGGCACGCAAAACTCAAAGCTTAATTGTTAAAAAGCATAATTTCTTTGTGATTATCTATGTCATCTGTGATTAAAAACTTAAAAAATGAAGAAATCATTATTCATTTCAGCGCTGGCATTAACGGTGGTTCTGCTTTCTTGCAGGGAGGGAAAAAAGAATTTACATTATCCGAACAATCCTGCGCCCCTTGTACAGAATGCTTATATTAAACTGCCTCTCGGAGCAGTAAAACCTGAAGGTTGGCTGAAGCGTCAGCTCGAGATACAGGCTGAAGGACTTACTGGCAACCTCGACGATTTCTGGCCCGACCTTGTTAATTCGGCATGGCGTGGTGGCGACGGGGAAGCATGGGAAAGAGGACCCTATTTTCTCGACGGGCTGGTACCTCTGGCTTACCTGCTTGAAGACGAAAGGCTTATTTCAAAAGTAAAAAACTGGATTGAAAGCATCATTTCCAGTAGCACCGATTCCGGATGGTACGGCCCGGCAAAGAACAAGGACCGCTGGCCCCTTGCTGTAGCAAAC
The DNA here is from genome assembly GCA_049654745.1 of Bacteroidales bacterium. Taxonomy (GTDB): domain Bacteria; phylum Bacteroidota; class Bacteroidia; order Bacteroidales; family VadinHA17; genus LD21. Next base: position 10,511 of record JBASIK010000188.1, on the reverse strand, counting down.
AAGGTACTTATGCAGTATTACGAAGCCACTTCAGACCAGCGTGCTATGGATGTTCTTCTGAAATATTTCAGGTATCTGCACGACACTCCACCCGACTGGCCCGATAAAGACTGGAGAGGCGTCAGGGCAATGGAAAATGCTGTGACAGGATACTGGTTATATAGAAAAACAGGTGAAAAATGGCTTCTTGAAACCATTGAATCCATTCAGAAAAACAGCCGCGACTGGACTACCTATTATGAAACATTCCCATGGGATTCAGCAGCATGGAGTGAAAAACGCATACCTCTCAACTGGGGTCCTGAAGGACTGACTGCACATGTAGTCAATAATGCCATGGCAATAAAATACCCGGGATTGTGGTACCAGCAATCGGGCGATGTGAGATATAAAAATGCTGTTTTCGAAGGAATACGCAAGTATGATCTCAATCATGGTCAGGTGGGAGGCAGGTTTTCAGGTGATGAGCACCTGTCGGGCAGGAGTCCTGACCGCGGTACAGAACTATGTTCCGTAGTGGAATATATGTTTTCTCTTGAGGAGCTATATCAGATTTTCGGTGACAACTCGCTTGCTGACAGGCTGGAACTGCTTACCTATAACTCCCTGCCCGGAACTACAACAGCCGATATGTGGGCACACCAGTACGACCAGCAGTCGAACCAGGTGCTAGTAAGTGTTGCAAAAAGAGACTGGAGCACTAACAGAGACCAATCGAACATATATGGACTGATGCCAAACTTTGCATGCTGTCTGGCAAACATGCATCAGGGATGGCCGAAATTTGTTCAGAGCCTATGGATGGCAACAAACGATAATGGACTCATTGCAGTTGCCTATGCACCTTCAAAAGTGACTGCTAAAGTGGAAAAAGGAACAGAAGTAACCATAAAAGAAGAGACTGATTATCCTTTCAGGGGTAAAATAACATTTACAATTAATACTGACAAAAGCGTAAAGTTCCCTCTTTATCTCAGAATACCTGGATGGGCTGAAACGGTTACAATAAAATACAAGGATAAAATGTCGACCGCTTTGGGAGGAAGTACAATCAGACTGGAAAAAAAATGGAAAAACGGTGACACTGTTGAAGTTGATATTCCGATGGAATTAAGATTCGAAAGACGGTACAATAATTCGGTATCAGTTCTCAGGGGTCCGCTATATTTCTCGCTCAGAATCGAAAAGGAATACCGGAAAACAAAGCTTAATTACGATAATTTTAGTTATAAAGGTAGTGTTGACTGGGAAATATACCCTCGCAGCAGCTGGAATCATGGCTTATTTGCTGATTTGAGCAAACCTGACATTTCTTTTGTTGTATATGAGAACCCGGTAAAGGAATATCCGTTTGCTGACAGCGGCGACATGGTTTGGTCGGCAGATTCGTCAAAATATGTTGTATGGCAATCTGAACCGCCAGTGATAATAAAAACGCGTGGAATAAAAATTCCTGAATGGGGAATGAAGAATAACTCAGCGGATATACCACCGCTTTCTCCTGTGAAAAGTACAGGTGAGCCTGAGATGATTACACTTGTTCCTTACGGCTCTGCAAAACTCAGGATAACGGAATTTCCCTTAATAGATGTCGGGTTTATGGATAAACAATGAATATTTATTGTTTATTTCGCGTTTCCTGGCTCATTTCTGCGGCGTCTTGTTTTTTTCCTGTGAGTTGGAACTGACATTTTAACTACAATCTGACTGCCGTCGAGTTCAGTATTGTTAAGTTTCTCAATTGCCTCGTATGCAGCCTGTTCATCAGGCATCTCAACGAAGCCGTAGCGTTTAGAGAAGCCAGTTTGTTTGTCGACGATAACTTTTGAGGAAGTTACTTCGCCAAACTTGCTGAAGAGTCGCTCAAGGTCCTCGCTGCGAGTCTTTGAGCTTAGTCTGGCTACAAAAATGTTCATCTGAAAAAGTATTTGTTAATAAAAACCATAACTTCCCGTTATTGCAATATTACAGCAAGCGGTAGAGTCACTTATACAAATTTAAGTACTTTTTTGAAAATCAGCAAACAATAAAAATTATAAAATAATGGCCTGCTTAAAGGTTTTTAATTTCCGCCACAAGGTTCTGAAGTGAAACTTTTGCATCTCCGAAGAGCATTCTTGTTTTATCGTGATAAAACAGAGGGTTTTCTATTGCAGCGTAACCTTTTCCCATTCCTCGTTTCATCACGATAATATTTTTTGCCTCGCGGACTTTTACAATTGGCATTCCGTAAATTGGGCTGGAAGGATCATCTTCTGCAGCAGGGTTTACAACGTCGTTAGCTCCTATAACAACCACAACATCTGTTTCAGGGAGTTCAGGATTGATTTCATCACTTTCTACCAGCTTGTCATAAGGTACGTCTGCTTCAGCAAGAAGCACATTCATATGTCCGGGCATTCTTCCAGCGACAGGATGAATAGCATACTTAACCTCAACGCCCTTATCTTCCAGAAGTTTATCCAGTTCATGGCATATATGTTGTGCCTGTGCAACTGCAAGTCCATAACCCGGAACGATGACAACCTTTTTTGAATAACTCAGCAGAACGGCTGCATCGGCAAGGGTAATTTCCTTAACAGTTCCTGTAGTCTGGGCTCCGGACGCTCCTCCTCCAAAGACTCCGGCAATAACATTTAGCAATGACCTGTTCATTGCCTTGCACATGAGTATTGTAAGTATTGTACCTGCCGAGCCTACAAGGATTCCGCCTGTCAGCATCACCTGGTTATTGTAGAGGAATCCGCCCATTGCAGCCGCAACACCGGTAAAAGAGTTAAGAAGTGATATAACAACAGGCATGTCAGCCCCACCGATAGGCATAACAAACAGCACACCGTAAACCATTGCTGCACCAAACATTATATAAATGTATGTCATCAGTTCAGCACTCGCTGCAACCCTGCGCGTCATAATGAAAACGATGAATCCAATCAGGACAGCAAGGAGGGTAACGTTCACATATCTTAATGCTTTTATTCTTAGATCTCCTATCCATCCATCCAACTTTCCGAATGCGATCATGCTTCCTGCCCAAGAGATAGTCCCTATCATGAGGCCCAGCAAAATGGCAAGCACGTGCCCGTTTGCCATTCCACTGCGGGCTATCAGTTCAGGACTTACATGAGGAAATTCCATCATAGAAATAAGTGCCGCTGCCGCACCTCCCATTCCATTGAAAAACGATACAAGCTGAGGCATGGCAGTCATCTTAACCCTCTTTGCTATGACCCATCCTATAACTGTTCCGAGAGCCATCGCTGTAACAATCCATCCGATGTTGCCAATATGCTTCCCATCCTTTTCATGGAACAGAAGAGTTGCCAGAATGGCAAGCATCATTCCAATGGCGGCAACAATATTTCCTCTGCGGGCTGTATCGGGATGGCTCAGCATCTTCAGCCCAAAAACAAACATTACAGATGAAACGATATATGTGATCTCTAAAATTCCTGAAGTGAATGTATGACTCATCAGTAAAAAAATTTGTTAGTGATTATTTTTTCCTCTTCTTGAACATTTCAAGCATACGGTCGGTTACTACAAAACCTCCCACTACGTTTAAAGTACCAAGAACCACTGCAAGAAACCCGAGTACCATGGAGCCAGTAGTTTCAGCATGTCCCATCACTATTATGGCTCCAATTATCACAACACCATGAATGGCATTTGCACCCGACATCAATGGTGTATGAAGCACAGCAGGAACATGACTTATTACCTCAATTCCAAGAAAGATTGAAAGAATCACAAGAAATATTGCTTCCCTGTGCACAAGAAAGAACTCAAATACCTTTTCCATCAGCTGTTTATTATTGAAGATTTAGTAATTGTTTTATTCTCTGGCTAATATATTGACCGCTATGCACAGCGGTTGTTCCCGTTACAATTTCATCAGAAAAATCCAGAACAGGTTTACCTTCCCTGTCTACGAGAATCTTAAGCAGGTTAACAATATTTGCCCCGAACATTTTACTTGCATCCGTCGGCATATCGGAAGGATAGTCGGATTTACCTATAATTTTTACTCCGTTGACTTCAATCATTTTCCCGTTTTCAGTCAGTTCACAGTTTCCGCCCGTTGAAGCTGCAAGGTCAATTATTACTGAACCTGGCTTCATCTTCGTTACTGTTTCCCTGAGTATCAGAATGGGAGCTCTTTTGCCGGGTATCTGAGCTGTAGCAATAATTACATCAGCAGCAGCTGCATGTTTCTGAATCATCTCCTGCTGTTTTCTTTTATACTCTTCTGTCTGTTCGACAGCATATCCACCAGCCGATGTATCCTCTATTGCACCTTCAACCTCAATAAATTTACCGCCCAGACTTCTTACCTCATCTTTAACTGCAGCTCTTACGTCAAAAACTTCAACCACGGCTCCGAGCTTTCTGGCTATTGCCAGCGCCTGCAATCCTGCCACACCTGCACCAAGTACAAGCACTTTAGCCGGTTTAATGGTACCTGCAGCCGACATGAACATCGGAAAAAACTTTGGCAGTAATGAGGCAGCATGTATTACTGCCTTATAACCTGCAACAGTCGCCATTGACGAAAGTATGTCCATTGCCTGTGCCCTTGTGGTGCGGGGAATAAGATCAAGAGCAAGAACAGTAAGCCCCTGCGCTCTTGCTTTTTCAAGCCACTCTCTGTTTTCAACAGGATTTACAATACAACAGAGTATCTGACCATTTTTGAAATCCGTTATCTTATCATCGATGGGCGGATTTACAGAAACAAGGAGATCAGACTTCCCGATTATTTCATTCCTGTCACCTGCAGTAGCTCCTGCTGAAACATAATCGCCATCAAAAGCAAAAGCCCTCTCTCCTGCCCCTCTTTCCACCATTACTTCAATACCAAGCTTTCGAACTGCCAGCACTTCCCCGGGAAGCATCGCTACCCTGTTTTCGTTATTTTTTTCTTTTAAAATACCAATGATCATAAAATATTCTTATTTTTTAAAGCCAGAAATTTAACAAAGCTTAAAATATTAGCTAAAAAAATTTCAATTAAATATCATCACATCCATTAATTAATAATCAACATTCGGAACATCTGCGTCTCTGAAGCCTTATTCATGGAGATCAGCTCTGCTACTACCAGTTCATTACTCCTTCATTTTCCAAAGAAAACAGATAGCCAGAAATTGTTTCTTTCGTTTGACGAGTGAACAGCCTTTGCTCCTCCCCAACCATGGCGTCCGTTTGGATAGAGCATAAACTGAAAAGTCTTGCCCTCATCCTGAAGTTTTGAAATCAGCCATATTGAATTTTGCATATGGACATTATCATCCATGTCGCCATGAGTCATGTAAAGTTTCCCTTTGTAATTCTTTACAAATGTCAGCACAGAGCCTTCTCTGTATCCTTCGGGGTTATCCTGTGGTGTATCCATATATCTTTCTGTATAGATATCATCATAAAGTCTCCAGTCGGTAACCGATGAACCGGCAAAGCCGTGTGTCCAGTATTCGGCACCTTTAGTAAGTGCCAGGCAGGTCATGTAACCGCCATATGAACTACCTGTGATGCCCATTCTTTCAGGATCGACATACGGTTTCTGCCTGAGCCATTTAACTGCATCAGCATAATCGAGTATCTCCCATTTTCCCAGATTACGGTGCATATAGTCAAGACCCTTTTTCCCAAAATGACCTGAGCCACGATGATCTACCGAAAAAGTAATGATTCCGTTCTGCGCATACCACGATGGATTGTATCCCTGCCATCTGTTGTTGACATTTTTAGAATCAGGCCCTCCGTAAATTGTGAAGACAACAGGATATTTTTTCGTTTCATCAAAATTTACGGGGTATGTTATTATTGCCGGCATCAGAAATAGTCCATCTGATGTAGGAATTTTGACCATTTCCGACCTTGCGTGTTTTGCAGGGTCAAATTCGGGCTGTTCAAACTTGTGTATCTCCCTTATCTGTTTTCCTTTGCTGTCGTATGCAACTATAGCGCCCGGAGTGTTAATATTATTCCATGTATCGATGAAATATGTCCCTTTTGGCGAAATACTTACCGAATGTGTTCCCGGGCCTTTTGTAATCTGAATCATGCTCTTCCCATCCAGAGTGGCAACAAAAAAATGGCTATCGGTCGATTCCGGGCCTGTACCTGTAAAAAATACCTTCTTCGTATCCTCATCAACGCGCAAAATACCTGTAACTCTCCAGTCGACATTTGTAATCTGCGAGATCAACCTGCCATCCCATCCGTAGTAATAAAGGTTTTCCCAATCAGTGCGGTAACTTCTCACGATGAAGCCTGTTCCATTTTTCATCACATAAATATCTTCATAGAAGTCGACCCAGGTTTTACGGGTTTCAGAATATATCTGAGAATATTCACCGGTATTTATATCGGCAAGAATGAACTTCATATCGTTCTGGTCGCGGTTAAGAACCTGTATTGCAAGTTTTGAGCCGTCGGGCTTCCAGAAAGGCCATGCTATGTACTGGTCAATGTTTTCATCGGTTTTTACCCACACTATTGAGGAATTTGTGATATCGGCTATACCCATTTTCACTTTCGGGTTGGGGTCTCCTGCCTTGGGATAAGGGGTCACTTCAAGTTTGCCATGTATGCCGTCGGGTTCGTCCAGACGGTTAAGGGTAAAGACAGGTACTTCGGTCTCGTCGGTGCGAAGGAAAGCAATAAGGCGGCTGTCGGGCGACCACCAGAATGCAGCATAACGACTTGCCCTGCCAAGTATCTCTTCCATGTAAACCCACGAAGCATAACCGTTATAAATACGGTCGGTGGCATCAAACGTCAGACGTATCTCTTTGAAATTTACCAGATCGTAGGCATACAGGTCTTTGTTTTTGGTATATGCAATTTTCAATCCGTCGGGCGAAAACCTTACGTTGACCTCCTCTGCATTGTCGTTTGTGAGACGCCGCAGTTCCCTGTCACCTATTCTGAAGAAGTATAGATCGTTATTTTTAATGAATATAGCACTCTTCGAGTCTGGGCTAAGTACATCTGAAAGGCCCAGGTTTACACCACGGGGAAGAGATTTGATAAATAAATCTCTCGGAGATTCTGGTTCTGTAAATGTTGTGCTTTTGCCTGTACGGATATCCACGCTCAGTGTAATTGGCATGTTATCCCTGTCGAGAGTCTGAAAGATGAAATGAGTGTCGTCAACCCATCCCATTACGCGGTGTTGAACACTTCCGCCTCGCTGAAACTGGGCAAAGAGATTAATTGTCAGTGCTGAAATAACTATCAGCAGTAACGAAAACCTTAGTTTGAATATATACTTCATGGCGATAATGAGAGTTTAATAAGTGTTTCAGAAAATGCAAAAATAGTTATTTCGGTGAATTGGTTTCCAATACTATAATCAATGATATACTAACAATTTAAATAAAATTGATAATCAGATATTTAGCCATTACAAATGTTTATTCACAACTACTTTATGGTTTAAAAAATCAAAAAATTACATTGAATTCTGAATTTTTTTTAATTTTGAAAAGCTACCATGTTTGCAGTCATTATGAAAGGCGGGGAGAAATTTATTAATAGATAATTTTTTCATTTTATGGGTTCAATTTCAGTCGTCGTGGTTGACGATGAGCAACCGGCCTGCGACCGGCTGTCGAAACTGCTGGCAAAATTCAATGAAGTGGAGCTTCTTGGTTTATTTACTGATTCCCTGAAAGCAGTAGAATTCATTAAAAGAAAAGATCCTGATATCGTATTCCTTGATGTCGAACTCGAAAACGGAATATCTGCATTTGAAATAATCACAAAAATTAGAAATGAAGCAGAAAAGTGCCCCCATTTTGTAATTGTTACAGCACACCCCCATTATGCAATTAGGGCAATAAGGAATGAAGCATTCGATTACCTGCTCAAACCTGTCGACATTGACGAACTCAGGGAAGCAATAGAAAGGTATCAGGCTAAGCCTGATATTTATTCTACTTTCTTAAAAGGGAAATTAAGCACTCTCTCACAACGTGAAACAGAAATACTTAAATTGATCCTGCAGGGAAAAAAGTCAAAGGATATCGCCGGAAAATTATTCCTTAGCGTGAACACTGTAAACACTCACAGGAGAAATATACTTAAAAAAGCAGGGGTAAAATCGGCAATTGAACTTGTTAAAATTTTCAGGTCGGATGAAAATTAGCCATAATCTGGTTGAGAAACTGCTTCATCCGGCTTTTCTGGGCCTGGTAATCTGGGCGATTATTTTACCTTTCCAACCATTGAAATTCGACAAATTCAGGATTACAAAAACGGCTACAGAGATTCATCCCGGTAATACAGCCTATATTTACTTCGATCTTGACAACGACGGTAACAGTGAAAAACTGATGGTAGATCTTGCTGATCCCGGTATAACAAAACTGATCTTTTATAGGGAAGACAGAATTATAGACCAGTTCAATTTCAGATTCCAGCCTGTTTATATTTTGAATAATATTTATTTTGCCGATTATAACCATGATGGTTTTTCCGAGTGTTTCCTGTTTACAGCCAATGCTGATTCAATTTTCTTAAACATTGCTGATCCGATTGGGTTAAGGAAAGTTATTTTAAATAACCGCTTTATTGATTTCAGGAACAGGGCGCCCAACAGTGCAGATCCTCCTTCAATCTACCCAACCGGGATATACAAAAGAAAAGACGGGGTGTCAGATTTAATTTTTCATATAGGCTCGGGGTTCTGCCTGCAACCAAGGAATGTATACAGGTATATGATTGAAGAAGACTCCCTGCTAAGATCCGTTAAAAACGGTGCTTCAATAACATACTCGGTTCTGACTGATATTACCGGCGATACTGTACCTGAAATAATTACCGGGCAGATTGCCTCAGGAAACATGGAATTTGATTTTCAATTCACCGATCAGTATACATGGCTGATGGTATACGATATTAATATGAAATTTCTTTTTGAGCCGCTACATCTGGGAAAACATCCAGGGTTTCTTAATGTTGTACCTGTAAGAAAAGGAAATATAAGCTATCTTGCTGTTCTAAACACCCATTCGGGCGCTGATACAACTGAAAAATCGTTCCTCCACATTTTCTCTCCCGAAGGAAAAGAACTACTGCGGAAGCCATTTTCCGACTATGATAAAACAAATAATTGCCTTTTACCCGGTAAATATCCTGCTGGTGAGACTTTTTATTTAGTCAGAAACTGTAATGGCGAGATTTACGAATTTGACAGTGAACTTAATATCATAAAACTATTAAAGATACCTGAAGTTGAAGCTTCGCAAAAACCAGTGGTCTTAGATGCAAATGGAGATGGTAATCCGGAGTATATATTTAGTGGTAAAGGCAACCGGTCTATTGTAATTACACAGGAGAACCTTGAGAATGCTGTAGTTTACAGGTATAATGCTTTTGAATTTCCGGTGATAACCAGGCTTCTGAGGAAAGGTTTTCCACCGGAGCTTTATCTCCAGTTTAGAGACCATGGAGATTATATAAGATTTGAAAAAAACAAACTGTTTTATTTCCAATATCCTTTTTATGCAGGTCTTTATTTATTGATTTTCGGTTTGCTGTCGTTGCTCTCCTATTTGCAGAAAATTCGTCTTGATCACAAGCGTCAGACCGAGCTTCAGATAGCAGCGCTTCAGATGAAGGCAATCAGGAACCAGCTCGATCCGCATTTCACTCTCAATATGCTGAATTCCATAGGTGGTTTATATGAGACGGTAAAGAACCGTCAGAAAGCTGATTACATATTCGGGAAGTTTGCAAAGCTGATAAGGGACACTGTTATCAGTTCCGGCAAGGTAACTGTAACAATATCAGAGGAAATTGAGTTTGTAAGGAATTATATCGAGCTTGAGAGGTTCAGGTGCGACAATAGGTTTGATTACAGCATAGATGCTGAGCCATCATTTGATATGAACATTGAGATTCCAAGGATGCTTATACACACCTTTACCGAGAATGCCGTAAAGCATGGTGCAAAGGCCCTGCCCAGGGGTGGAATGATAAGGATATCTCTCAGAAAGGAGGGTAAAGATAATCTGATTGAGATTGAAAACAACTGTCCGGATGATACGGATAAGGTACAGACTGTTGACAGCACCGGCAAAGGTCTGAAGATAATCAGTGATATGATTGATTTGTTTTATAAGTTAAAGAAGGTTAGCATCAGTTACAAGGTAGATGATTATATTTCAAAGGAAGGTGAAAGGTGGAGGAAGGTAAGTGTGGTGGTGCCGGGAAGCAGGGTTTGAGGGTTTGATGGTTCGATGGTTTGATGGTTCGATGGTTCAATGGTTTGATGGTTCGATGGTTCGATGGTTCGATGGTTCGATGGTTCAAGGGTTCGATGGTTAAAGGGTTCGATGGTTAAAGGGTTCGATGGTTCAATGGTTCGATTGTTCAATTGTTCAATTGTTCGATTGTTCAATTGTTCAATTGTTCGATGGTTCGATTGTTCAATTGTTCGATTGTTCAATTGTTCGATGGTTAAAGGGTTAGATGGTTCAATTGTTCGATTGTTCGATTGTTCG